>PMYF01000857.1:0-2705 GCA_003171295.1 Acidobacteriota bacterium
GAACCTGCGCGGCAACCTGCAACTGCTGCGTCTGGTCGGGCCCATAGATTTCGGCGACCAGGGTTTGGAGGACCGGTGGCCCCGGAGGAATCTCCGCCACTTTCAGCCGGGCTCCGTATTGGTCCCCGATCGGCTGAATGGCCAGCCGGATACGCTTGGCGATGTCATGGCTTTGTGCGGAACGCTCGCCCTTGGACGCGAGGTTTACCTGGATGTCCGCCTGGTTGGGCGCCTGCCGCAGGAAGTAGTGCCGCACCAGCCCGTTGAAGTTGTAAGGCCCAGCCGTACCCGCGTAGACCTCGTANNTAGTTGATGACCTCGGGCTCGGCCGCAACGCGGCGGGCAATCTCCCGTGTGACCATGGCTGTATGTTCAACCGTCGTCCCGTCGGGCATGTCGACGATCACCTGGAGTTCACTCTTGTTATCGAACGGCAGCATCTTGACTCGCACGATCTTGAGCAGCGGAAGGCTCAGCGCGAGGAGTAAAAGCAGTACGACACCTACCAGGAAGCCGCGGCGCTTATACGGATTGGTCAGCAAGGGCGTCATGATGCGGCGGTACAGGCGGGTACTCCAACCCTCCTGACCTGCTTCCTCCTGATGACTACCCTCCCGCTTCAAAATGCGGATGGCCGCCCAGGGAGAAATCACAAATGCGATAAGGAGTGAGAACAGCATGGCCACAGAGGCGCCAATAGGAATGGGCCGCATGTAGGGACCCATCAGGCCACCCACGAAAGCCATTGGCAGGATGGCCGCGATAACCGCCCAGGTGGCGAGCGTGGTGGGGTTGCCAACCTCGTCTACAGCTTCCACCGCGATGTCCGCAATGGGACGACCCTGGTTTTCGGGCAGGTGGAAATGTCGCGTGATGTTCTCCACCACCACGATGGCGTCGTCCACAAGGATGCCGATGGAAAAGATCAGCGCAAAGAGCGTGACGCGATTGAGGGTGTAGCCATAAATGAAATAGAGAAACAAGGTGAGGGCCAGCGTGACAGGAACCGCCGCCAGCACGACCATGGAGGAACGCCAGCCCAAGGCAAGAGCAATGAGAAGTGTCACGGAAAGCGTGGCGAGTAGGAGGTGCTTCAGCAGTTCGTTGGATTTTTCTTGTGCCGTTTCCCCGTAGTTGCGGGTGGTCGTCACTTCCACGCCAGCGGGGATCAGGGTTCCCTTGAGGTTTGAGACCTTTTCGAGGACACGGTCGGCCACGACGACAGCATTCTTCCCTTTCCGCTTCGCTACCGTAAGGGTCACTGCGGGATACTCACCCAGGGGACCCGCTGCTGCTTTCCCCACCCTGTGACCCAGCCCGAAAAGCACATAATCGGACGATTCCGCAGGTCCGTCGCGGATCTCGGCCACGTCCCGCAGATAGACCGGATGCCCGCTGGAAACTCCGATGACCACAGCGCCAACATCCTGAGCATTGTGAAGGAAGTTGCCCGTCTGCACGGCAAACTCGCGGTTCTCGGCTGTGAAATCTCCGACCTGCAGTTGCTGGTTGGCGTGTTCCAGGGACGCGTAGATCGTGGCGGGAGCCATGGCGTACCCCGCCATCCTGGCGGGGTCCAGCAGCACCCGCAGCTCGCGCCGCTCGCCCCCGATTACTTTGGTGCCCGAGACATCGTCGATGCTCTTCACCTCGCGGTCCACTTCCGAGGCGATGCGGCGCAGCGTGTAACTGTCATAGCGGCCGCTCCAGAAAGTCAGGGCCAGTACCGGGACGTCGTCGATGGAACGTGGCTTGATGAGCGGCTTGGAGGCGCCGGGAGGAATGAGGTCGAAGTTCGAGTAAAGCTTGTTATAGAGCCGGACGATGGAGTCTTCTTCTTTTTCGCCCACCTTGAAGCGGACGATAGCCATGCTCATGCCAGGGCGAGAGGTCGAGTAAACGTATTCGACGCCAGGGATTTCCCAGATGAGTTTCTCCATGGGCGAGGTCACGCGTTGCTCCACTTCTTCAGCAGACGCGCCCGGCATCTTCACGAAGACGTCCATCATGGGGACGATGATTTGCGGCTCTTCCTCGCGCGGCGTTTCCATCACCGCGAACNNTAGTGGGCGACACGGCCCGCGAATCCGAGCTTTCCCCTGGTCATTGCGCCTCCACCCGAACGCCGTCGCGGAGTCCCTCCACTTGGGTTACGACGATACGGTCGCCGGCATTCAGGCCCGAGAGAATTTCCACCCGATCGCCCCAGGATTTGCCGGCTTTTACCAGGCGATATTCACCGACCCCTTGCGAATTCAGCGCGTAAACGCCTTGCAGTTCACCGTGCTCGACCAGCGCAGACTGGGGAACAGACATCATCCGGGCTTGGCCCACCGGGAAAAGCGCAGTGGCGAAGTCTCCTGACTGGCAGGCGCACTGCGAGGGCAGCTCAACTTTGACGAGAAATGTCCGGCTGGCGGGATCGGTTGCCGGCACGACTTCCGCGACGCGCCCTGGGAAATTTCCCTGCGCGGTCGAGACCTGCGTTACCTCTCCCACCTTTACCTTGGCAACGAAATCTCCCGGCAGGCTGGCTTCGAGCCGCAAGTGGGAGGTCTCCTCCACCGTCAGGATGGGCATTCCGGGCATCACCACCGTGCCGGCATCAACAGATTTCTGCGTCACCACACCATCCCTGGGCGCCACGATGCGGGAATAACTCAGCGTGGTTTCCGCGGAAGATTTCTGCGCTTGTGCCTGCTGGT
>PMYF01000857.1:2711-5032 GCA_003171295.1 Acidobacteriota bacterium
GTCAAATTCCTGGCGGCTCAGGGAGTTCTTTTCAAGGAGCGTCTGGTAGCGCTTGAACGTGGCCTCGGCAAACTGCCGGTCCGCCGTGGCTGCGAGCAAAGCTTGCTCGACTTCCGCGATTCCCTGCGAGGCTTCCTGAACCCCGGCCTGCGCGGCCTCAACCTGGGCGCGAGGGACGCGGTCGTCAATCACGGCCAGGAGCTGGCCACGCCGAACACGATCGCCGGCCTGGACTCGAATCTCGCGAACCGTGCCGGCAATCTGGGCATTCAGGACGCTGACGTTCGCCGACCGCACCGTCCCCACGGCCTCGTACATCTGGGGTGTGGAACGCAGGCTGACCGTTTCGAGCTTCACACCGGAAACGGTTTCTCTCGTCCCTGGCTCTGCCGGCTTCTTTGCACCACAGGCGAGAAGAAAACTTGTGGTAATCAGAATGGGCGCTAGATGAAGGAAACTTCGTTTTGGCATGGCTGCTTTCGACCTCATGGGTTGTGGCAAGGCATTTACTGATTAATCGCCGGCGAATTTGGGGAGAGCTCGCCCGTGGCAAGTTCCAGTGCGGCGTAGCTCAGCCGATAGTCAAAGATGGCGTTCAGGGCGTTCTTATCGGCTTTAACCTTGGCAGTTTCCGCGCGGAGCAGGTCGGTGATGGTGGCGAGCCCTGCTTCATAGCGATTCTGCAAGATGCGCAGACTCTCTGCCGCTTGCGCTTTTCCGCCTTTCACAGCTTCCAGGCGCTCTTGCGCGGTCGAGAGGTTCAGATAGGCCTCGCGAACTTGCAAGCGGACCGCCGAGGCCATCTGACTCGCTAGCGCTTGCGCCTGCACGTCGCGCGCTTTCGACTCCCGCAGTCGCGCCGTCTTGGCCCCACCATCAAAAAGGTTGAAATTGAGCGTGACGCCCATAGCCCAGTTGTTTCCGCCGCGTGACGTGAACGTCTGGTTGTCAGCTTCCCAGGAACTAAAGAGATTTACTTTGGGCAGGAATTCGGCGCGTGCGATGTGTGTTCCGTTGTCCGCCTGCTGTTTTCCCAGCAAGCTCTGCACGTAATCCGGCCGGGTGGCCAGGGCTTTGGCTTGCCTCTCACCCAGCGCCCCGGCCTGAAAGCTCAACTCGGTCAAGTTCTCCTCGATTGCAGTGGGAGCATCTTCCTCGAAACCCATGGCCACATTCAGTGTGGCTTGCGCCAATTCCACCGCGTTCTGCCCCCGCAGCAGGTCCTCTTCGGCCTGGGCGAGTTGGACCTGTGCACTCAAGAGGTCCGAGGGAACAGCGAGGCCACTTTCCTGGCGAGCCTGGGCGCGATTGAGATCGCTCTTCGTCATGTCCACGGCGGACTGCGCGACGCGGAGACTTTCCTTCGCAAGCAGCTCGTTCAGGTACGCCTGGATGACTTGAAAGACCACTTCCTGCCCGGTTCGGCCCTTTCCCTTCTCCGCCGATTGGGCCTGGAGTTTGGCCTCACGAACCGCGCGGGAAGTCTGGCCGGCATCATAGAGCGGCATCGTGGCGGTAAAAGCAGTGCGGAAGTTATCGAGGGGCGGCGGAGTGTTCAAGAAGCTCAGCGCAAAATTGGAGGCGGTGAATTGACGCTGGGTGAGCAGCGTTCCGAAAACATAGACAGGATTATTGCCGCGTGTGAAACCCTCCGCGAAATCAACGCGCGGATAACGGAATGACTTCGCGGCGGTGATTCCCTGCTGCACGGCCTGTGCGTAAGCGTCCGCCGCCTTGAGGGTGGGATTCTTCTCGAGCGCGATCCGCACGGCTTCCTGCAAGGAAAGAGGTTGCGGGGGCGCCGGCGCCGCCGGGACCGTTGCCGTTTGCGCGCCGGCGTTGGCTGCCAGGAGAAACGCCGCCATCAGGGGAAGGAGTTTCTTCATGCCGCCGCCTCGGCGGAGTCTTCCGGCGCAACTTCCGGAAGGATTTCAAATGTAGTTTCAATCTTCGCGGTCCGGGAGATCATGGCGCCCACGGAGCAATACTTGGTCTCCGAGGCGACACCCATTTCCTTGAACATCTCCAACCACGTCTGCTGAATNNAATATTTTTGCGGGGCCAGACAGAATGTCAGTGTTGGGGATCAAAAGGCTGGGCGAAATGGAAGTGGCCAAAAAAGATCGCTCCTGCATGGATCGTGCCGCGCTGTGTTAGCATCAGGTTCTGGATTCAGGCAAAGGGGGTTCGGAGTCCGATTGAGGTCTCCGAAAGACCCTTTCGGGGCATTTTATGAACTTGCAAGTTGAACAGGCACTCGTTGATCTCAAGTCCGGAAAGCCCGAGGAGGTGGGGCGAGCCCTCGAAACCCTGCAGGGAAT
>PMYF01000984.1 GCA_003171295.1 Acidobacteriota bacterium
GCAGCGGGAGCCATTCCACCCGAAAAGGCTTTTCGTTTTGCCTTCAGTGGGGGGGCCGATTTTATCTGCGCGGGCATGTTTGATTTCCAGATTGCCCAGGATGTCGAGATAGCCAGGAAAGTCCTGGCGGAGCCTCTGGCTCGAACCAGGCCGTGGTTGGCGTGACCCGGATTCGGACCCTGGTGACGAAACACCGCAAGAGAACTCGCGATCCCCGCCTGAGGGTCTCATCCCGGGTGCAGCGCAAGCTGTGCCAAAATGGTTCCGCGGCGTCTTTGGCGCCGACTCGGCGTTCGATCACCTCACACTGAAACGAGTCACCGATGCGTTGGACGATTACCCTCCTCGCTGCGTTGGCCCTCGGGGCGCCGAACGATTTGGCCCGCAGGCCGTTCCTCGACTGTGTGTACGCCTCGACGGTTTTCGGCGAGGAGCGCCATTACCGTATCTTTCTGCCCCCTGATTACGACCTGAGCACCAAAGCCTATCCTGTCATCTACTACTTTCACGGCCACAGCGACCGTTACACGCTGGAAAAATACGACGATGGCAAGGATACGGTTCCGAAGATTGCCGCGTTTGTGGCCACTCATCCGGTGATGGTCGTCGCTGTGGACGGCTACGTGGCGCGGGATTATCAGGGCTTTTATGGAGGCGCGCCCTGGGACACCTACAAGAATGGCGGAGACTATGACTTCGGCCCCTACTTCCGCGAACTGGTCGCGCACATCGACGGCACGTACCGTACTCTGACTTCTCGCCGCTATCGCGCCATTTCCGGCCTGAGCATGGGCGGCTTCATGAGCCTCTACCTTAGCGCGCGCTACCCGGACCTGATCGGAAGCGCTTCCGCATTTAATCCCGGTCCGGAATTTTATGTCGGCGAAAAGGGGCAACGCGCCTTATGGCGCCCCAAAGATCATGTGACCAGCCACACGCAGACCATGGTCCGCTTGATACGCGCCAGCGGGGATTACATTAGCCAGTACCACGAAGAGACGCGGGATGCTTACGCGCGTGCCGACGATGTCGATTTCGAGTTCCGGCAGGATGAATACCACCGCCATTGGGCAACTTCCATCGGAGAAACGTTCGACTTTCACCTGCGCGCCTTCGCCAGGCCCGACTTGGATAATGTCCCGGAAAGCTGGAATCACGCCGACGCCTACTCCGACTTCACTGTCTGGGGCTATCACGTGAAGTCCACTGGAGACGGGCCAGCCATTACTTACCTGGACGATGTGAGCCAGGGCGGATTGCGCGTGACTACGCGCAAATGGGCTCCCGACGGCCCGCCGCTGGCCAATCGTCGTATCACCATGACGACGGCCCCCCTCTATTCGCCTGGGGCGACCTACGCGGTCTTGGATCGCAATTTCTCCACCGGCGCCACGTCACAACAAACCCTGCGTGCCGCCCCCGATGGCCGGCTCACGTTTACCACGGACGGCGCAGGCCACCAGTTCAGCTTTCACGGCCCCGGAGCCTCTGACCAGGCTCCCGTTCTCTTGCCATTGACCACGAGCGATCGACTTCGATTACCGCCGCAGCAGGACGTGGCGTTGCCGATTCGAATCTACAACCCTCGCAGCGCGCCGCTGACGGACGTGAAGGTGTCGCTTGCGAGCGACTACGCCACGGTTCACGTGCTGGCAGGCGAGGCCACTCTCCCGAGGGTTGAACCCGGAGGTTCGGTTGACCTCGCTGACCGCCTGCGCGTGCGGTTCACGGCCGGCGGAGGTTACTTTGCTAAAACCCGGCTCAAATTGCAGATGACTTACGACGGGTGGCACGGCGTCTCAGAGAACCTCGATGTCCTGGTCATTCCGGAGGATGTTCCCCCGCCAGCGGAAATCATGATTCTGGACGGCCGCGCCGCCACCCTGAGTGTTTTCCGGCAGAAGGGGAACCAGGGCGGAGGCGGGTCAATCTCGCGCCAAATCACCGAAGGCAAGGGCAACGGGAACGGCGTGCTCGAACCCGGAGAGGAAGCCACCATCTGGGTCCGCATGCCGCAGGGCATGGACCCGTTCGACAAGAATAACTGGTATCGCGCCAAGGTCTATTCCGACTCGCCCTGGATTACGGAAGCCAGCCGGTTGGAGCAGCCGAAGCAACTCGAATGGACAAGTGGGCAGGAGCTGACCAGCGTCATCCGGCTTGCCCCCAACACGCCGCGGGGCGCTCGCATCCCGCTCCTCCTCGATAACGAATCATGGAGTTTTACGTGGACTCCAGATGTCCGTTATGGAATCGAGAAGCTCTACCAGGCTTTCCAGCTTCACACCCACCACCTGCACCGGTACGAACTGGTCGTGCCCTGAATCGCATGCACGCTGGCGCGGGCATTCGTTATGGGGATCTGCGCCGGCCATGAGGATGCAGGGCAGGAAGGCGTCACGCCCAAGCCCGCTCGCGCTCGATGCCTTTTGCCAGCATTTCCTGGACGTGGGCAGTGTCGTCCCGGACCTGCCAGTCGAACATTCCCACGGCGATGAAATCGGCGCCCCTCTGAAACGCATGGCGAAAGCCCTCGGGGGGCAGCACTCTTCCCGCTCCCAGAGCTTTGAACCCGATCCAGGGCTTCTTGATGGTCTTCATGAATTCGGCGGTGTCCGCCGCCGGGCTGCAGTAGTAATTCACCTGGTTGACCGTCACCATGTAAAAGTCCGGATCGAGTTTGGCTCGCTCACAGGCTTGGGACGTGGCCAGTAAATGAGCGCCGATTCCCGCCATTAAACCCGCTTTCCGGATGCCCTCCAGCGCCTGGGCGATCTGCTCGACTTTCCCTTGTTTGACCAGCCCGTCAGAGACCCCACCGTGGAGGTACATAGCAATCGCCCCGTTGTCCCGCGCTCGCTTGGCGTTATCACCGGGGTCACCCTGCTCCGGAGCGCTCTGCGCAATCCATTGAAGCTTTCCGCCGCGCTCCCGGGTGAACTTCTGATAGTGCGCCATGATATGCGGATCCGCACGCATCAACGTCGTGTTGATGCCATTCCGCTCCGCCAGCGCCCAGGTTTCAAGAATCTTCTCCGTGCTGAAATAGTGGGTCATCAGCGCTGATTGATATACCAGCTCACCGGCATGGGCGGAGCCTGAGATCAGGTTGCCACCAATGATGAGCCGGGAAACTTCGTACTTGCCGAACTTCCCTCGCTGCAAGCCCTGCACGGGTTCCTTTACTTTGTCGTAATCCGAGCGGTCCACCAGCTGAGCCACCAGGGCTTGATGTTCATAGCTGATCCCACCCAGCAGGGCGCCGGACAGCCCCAGGGAATTTCGTAACATGTTACGCCGATCAATTTTGCGCATGTGGAAGTCCTCCTGTGCCCAATCATTGCGGTGCCGCCCCGGCAAGGGTGCGACCGGGAACTTGGGCCTCATTTCAAGCCTTTCAACATTCCGGCATCGAGCCAAGCCATGGATTGCCGCGCATACAGATAAGACTGGTCGATCTCCAGAGCCTTCGTGAAGCTCTCCCGCGCCAGCGCAGCGTCCCCTCGCAGGGCAGCATAGATGCCGGCCAAATCGTACGCATGGAGGCGGATATTGACAGCATTATCGGTCTTGCGTTGCTCATTAACGACCGCAAATTCCTTGAACCAGTCTTCCGCCTTTTGCTCCTGGCCCGACTTGTAAAGGCCGATGGCGCGGAACAGACCTTCGCCCTCGATGTCATCGTCCAGCGTCTTGGCGGCAGCCCGCCAGTCCGCTTGGGTTGCGGCGGAATTGCCCGCCGCCTGCTGCAACAAGGCGTCATACATCAAAAGGCGCGAACTCTTCAGGGTGGCGAAATCGTCCACGCCCAGGCTGGAAGGAGGCTTTGCGGCCGCCGCGACGTCTGCCAGCGCAGCGGAGAACTGTGAATTCCTGGCCGCCTGGACCGCCAGAGTCAGGCGCACGCCACGATAAAGGTGAAGCAACGAGTAGGAAAGGTGCGTGGCCTGAAACTTGTGCGAGTCCATGATTTCCAACGCCCGTGCGTCGTTACCCATCTGCGCTTCCAGCGAGGCCAGCTTCTGTAATACCAGATCACTATCGGGCTGAATCTGCAGGAGCCTTTCAAAGGCCTTCCGCGCCTGCTCCGTATGGCCCAGGCTGGCGCTGACGTTGGCCACCAGCATCGCGCTGTCCAGGTGGCTCGGCCGTGCTTCGGACGCTCGAATCAACAGTTCAAGCCCCGCTTCCTGCTTCCCTTCCCCGAGCGTCGCCATGCCCAGGTTTCGCAGCGCAGAAAAGTTGTGGGCATCAGCCTGAACGGCCACGGTCCACAGTTGAATTGCTTCTTCCTGCCGATTCCGGCTGTAGAGAAGGTCCCCGAGCAACGCGGGAGCATTCGCGTCACGGGGATCAAGGCGCATGGCCGATCTGAGGACTTTGACGTCCTCCGCCCGGAAGGGGAAGATGACAAGATTCAAGTCTTCCTTGCTTGCTTTCTCGGCAAACTGCCGGGCAGATTGCTGATCATCCAGCTTCGTCGTGGCATAAGCGCGATAATACAGAAGTAGCGGGTCCGCAGCCTGCCCCTTCTGGGCGGTGACGCCAAGGCCATGATCCAGGACTTGCGCCGCTTCCTGCCACGCCGAAAGGCGGAAGTATTCAGTGGCCAATTCCAGATACCCTTGGGGATGGTGGGCGCAGGCGCGGTCGAGCAAATCCGCAGCGCCGGCGTGCTCGGACGTAATCGCTCCAGCTTGAATCAAGCGCTCTGCCTGGGCGAAGGCGTTGGTTTCATCAAGTTGCAGAATCGCTTTCCTCTCGTTTTCCGCTTCTGCCACGCGCCCTGCTTTGCGCAGCAAATAAGCGTACGCCTCCCGCACGGACACGTTTTCGGGAGTAAGCGCCGCCGCCGCGGAGAGTTTCTGCCAGGCCTCGCTCAGGTTGCCCTCGTTGAGGGCAAGCAGACCCAAACCGTAGTCGCGAAGATCGTACTTATCGGAAGAAGGAAGAATTTCGTAGTAATTCCGGCGGGCGTCCAGATGTTTGCCCAGCTCGGCATACGACACACCCAGGAAGTAATGGGCCTCCCCGTTGCTGGAATCCCTTTCCAAAACTTTCTCAAAGTGCTCGACGGCCTCTTCAACCTGGAAACGATCGAGCGCCAGCAAGCCCAAGCGCAGATGCGCCAGCGAAAACAGGGGATCTTTAGCGAGTGCCGCGTTGTAGGCGCGCATCGCATCGGCGATTTGACCAAACTTCTCATTCCCTAAACCCTTTTGATAAGCTTCCTCGACGTTCAGGCTTTCCAAGGGGCCCCACTTCCGGGGAATCGAATCGCTGGCGTACGACGCATCGGGCCGCTCGCCATTCGGGTAGAACTTGTGATCCAAAAGAACCGCTTTGTCGTGGGAAAGAATCTTCAGCTCCAAAACCTTGCCGGCGGTNNGTTTGGCTCCACACCTTTTCGTCACCCGCGTAAAGTTCATGGATCGCTTCCGGCCAAGGGCCCGTGGGCGACACCGCAAGTTTGGCAGCGCCTGGGCGTTGCGGAGGAATTGCAAAGTTGATGGCCACGTCCTTCGTCGCCGTGGTTAGTCCTCCGATCTTGTTAGCTCCGAACCAGTACTCGGTCCAGCCATCGCTTTTCCCCGGATCGATGAATTCATAATCGCCATCCCAGATGAAGCGCCCACTCTGGGTTTCCATGTAAATCCCATCGTGGTCGGTATAGTTTTCGGCCTGACGATAGGCCGTGAGGCCCGACCCAAAGGTCCATGTTTTCTCGCCACGCGCCAGCAGTCGATTGGTGGCGCAGACCGTTCCAAAATCGTTCCCGGAGTCGTAAATCGACATGAAGTTATCATCGATATCGAGGCCAAAGACGCCCAGCATATTTTTGTTGTTTTTGTTCCAACTCAGGTCAACCCCATCGATGATGGGCCATTCGCGGATGGCCGAACTGACGTGGCCAATGGTTTTGGTCATGGGGTATATAAACCGGCTTTCCTCATAGGCCTTCACGCCCGCGTTGGTCCAGATCAAATATCGATTGGGCAGCAGGTTCTTGTTGTAGAGATGGATGGTGGTTTCCAGGTAGGCTTTGCCGGGGCGCAGGGTGACTTCCAAGCTGATCTTGTCGCGGAAAAAGTGGTCGATGTGAGTCAGGACCACCGTGGCGCTGCCATCCGGATCCCGCACCAGGGCCCACGGCCAAGGCTCACCCGGCCAAGTGATCATGTGACTATCATACGGACCGTAAAGTTCGAGATTGCCCACCGGCCAGTTGTTGCGGGCATTATAGCGGCCGGGTTTGATGACCGTGGGGTGATAAAAAAGCTCGCGTTTGGTAACCTTGTCGTACGCCGACCAGATGCGTCCGCCTAATTCGGGGAGGAACTCCACGCGCAGATACTCGTTTTCCAATACTAGGGAGTCATATTCGACGGGTGAGGGTTTTTCCGACCGCGATTCCCAGTCGAACGCCGTGTAGGGATAGAATCCCCCGTTTTCGACCACTTTGAAGAGGGGCGCGTCGGTTTCTTCGCGGCTATAGGTGTAGGTGGGCCACACGCGGGTACCGTGCGTGAACTTAACGGGCTCGGTGTTGGCCCCGAAAGCCGCGCTGGCCGCTACCAGCAACAAGAACAAAAGTTTGAAACCCAACTCGCGGACCCAGCGAAATGGCGAGTCCCCGGCAAGCTTGTCCGCACTGAAATCACGTCCCCGTACTTGCATCGTCATGGCCCTTCTTCCCTTCTCTCGACCGAGATATTTGAAAGGCTGATGGAAAAAGCCGGTGCGGCGTCCTCAGTAGCGCCGGCATCCTGCCGGCCTTTGTTGAATTTGATGGTGTTGCCGGCTGGAAGCCGACGCTTCGTCAGCGCGCCGAAGACTCTTCCATCAGCCTTTCAAACAATTGCCGGGCCCCTACTTCACATTTTCGTGCGCGTCCATTCTTCCGCGGCTGACCGCTTCGATCAGTCCTATGATATCGCCCGAGCTGTTATAAACCGGGGCCAAAACTGATATCCAATCCGGCCGATTCATAACTGTCACACGCTGGCCGGTTTTGAGCACCGTCTCCATTTGCGGAGTCATATCCTGGTTCAGGGCTCCCCAGCGCCAGAATTGGCTCATTTCGTTCTTATTGCGGATCACCATTTGGATTTTATCCGGGTGCCCCTCAATCGGCATCCACAGGTTGACATCAGAAGGGAAAGACGTGAGGTGGGAGAGGCGGATCAAGGTTTTCTTGGTGATGTTGAACGACACGTCATCGACGTCATAGTTGTCGCCGGCCAGAAACTGGTCGTGAGGATCAACTTTGAACATGTATTCTTTCGCCAGGGGGGTAACTATTCTCTGGCAAACGTCGCCATCCACCATGACGCTGCCGACGCGCGCCACGCTCTCAAGTTCCTGCCGCATTGTCGATGATGCAACGGGGTTATCCTGTGCCGGCGCCAGCGTTGCCAAAGTCAGAAGGAGTGGAAGAAGATGAACGATTTTCATTTCGCCTCCCCTGCGAGCTGAAGCGCATATTCGTGAACGTTGTACCAAGCCGAAACGCCGGGATGCGCCAGCCATTTGTTCGTGTGCTCCATCGCTGCGTCGATGGCGCTCCCCTGCCACTGGTCAGAGGGAACATCCGCCAGCGCGGGGCGTGGATTCCACCAATCGTCCAGGACGGAATTGTTGAAACGGTGCGCCGCCTCGCTCCGCAGGGATTCGAGCGGTTCCTGTTTCTTGAAGCTGTCAAGCACGGCAATATCCTGAAGGCAATTGCGTTGAATCTTCAGCCGGATGCTGGGAATGGGTTCGGTGAGGCCGAAGCGATCACCGGAGTACACCAGCACTGTACCCCCACCATCGAAGTGAAACCAGGGGTCTTCCCCCGGAGCCACCGTCAGCCAGTGAACATAGCCATTCACGCCCCACAGCCAGGCACGCATGGGGAACTCGGTAATGGCCGCGGCATTCTCCGTAACGCCGGGCGGCCCACCGTAATACCACACCACGTCACCGCGGTCGCGGAGAGTCTTGGGCGCATCCCGATAGAAACTCAGAATGCCCCCGCCGCAACACCATACGGTCACGACACCTTTGAGGAGCTTGAACTCCTGTTCCATATCCCAACTGACGTCTGCCCTCATGACGAAGTGTACGGGGCTGGCGGGAGGCAAAGCCTTCTTCAGCAAACGCCCGTAGATGAGGAAATAGTTGATGTCCTTGGGGAAACGCACCTCGTCACCGTCCCAAGGAAAACCCATGTAGCGCTTTTTGTGGTTGAAGAAGACTTCAAAATCCGTGTGGGTCCAACCCTTCTCGCGGAAGTGGCGCTCCATTTCAGACAATACATTCACAAACTCCGCTTCATAGCCGGGCTCGCCCCAGAATTCATAGGACGCGGGCCACTCCGGATTGATGGGCAGGTAGACAAACGGAATGGCGCGGGGACCGCGGCGGCTCGATACGAATGCCGTGCCGTCAAATAGCGGCCCGTAATGCCGATCAAACAATGTCCAGTCCGAAACGTGCCTGGTACGGCCTGTGCCCGCCAATGCAGGTGCGAATTCGGGGGCCACCTTTCCGGAATGCCCATATCCGAGCTGGTGCATGATCCCGCGGTGCTCGTAAAAGATCTGGTGATAGGCATGGATCAGCCGGAAAAGCTGGTCGCTCTCAAACCAATTGCCGGAGTAATTGTGGTAAGCAGTTGCATATTGCTCGGCGAGGAAAGAACTTCCGTAGGAATTATGATCCACCGTCACGATATCATCAGCAGGAATGACCCGATCGAAGACGGTGAGCTGAAGGGGAACCGTGACGGAGCTCGCACCACTCCTGAGCCGGGCTTTACCAGCAAACATCCCGGGCTTGGCGTCGGGCGGAACATAGACATCCACCCAAAAGGCCTGGGCAGTCTGTTGGGCAATCTTATTGTCCGGCTCCGGAAGGCGCGAGCTATAGGGCGCGTGAACGGGAACCAGCGCGTCGGGGTAGTAATGCTTGTCGGAATCGGTGAAGTGGAACCACTCACGGAACAGATCGGTTTGAATCTTGTGCCCGGGATCCAAGAGGGAAACGTCCAGCGAGTACGCGGCTGGTGTCGGCGAATTGACGATCAGTTGAAAGGAAACGTATCCGCCCCGCCAGCCCTTGAGCGCCACGCGATGCCGCGCGTCGTACAAACTGGCCCGCAGCCGGGCTCCGCCTTGATCGGGCGTTACAATGCCCCCAAAAGGGTCCGGCCGGAGGAATTCAGGCAGCGCCTCCAGGCTGGCCGCCGCCCAGCACTGTCCCGGCAGAAGCAGGAGAAAAAGAAAGAAGTTTTGCCAATGAAATCGTCGCATTGAAGGGTCCTGGCTTTGAAAGATTGTGGAAATAGTGCCGTGGTTTATCCACTGCAGCCCCAATAACGTTCACTTGCGCAAACCGATCCCAACTTGACCCCCTCACCCGTCCCGCCCCAGCTGGTGAAAGCGCGGGCTGCGGTCCACCCTCACCCCCAAGGGGGCGAGGGTAGTAGATTCATATCACCGGTCGGCGACGAAGCATCAACCTCATCCCGGATCACACGCCGCACCAATCACAGACGAACATCAACAGGGCCTGTGCCGCTTGCACGACGGAATCAATTTCGAGATATTCGTCCGCCGCGTGAGTATTGCCTCCGCGGGCTCCCCACAGTACCGCGGGAACTCCGAAGGCCTGATGAAAAACATACATGTCGCACGGCCCTTCAATCCCCTGGATGAGGGGTTCCTTTCCCAACACCTTGGCGGCGCACGCGGCGAGTTCGCGGACGAGAGGCTCCGTTTTGAGAATGGAGGAACCCGGCATCCAACGATGGGGATGTCCACCGCGGCCGGGAGGCGAAAATTCCTGGCGCACCGGCCACGACGGAGTCCAGCCACGCGAAGAATTCGCGTTCGACTTCCGCTTGCTTCTCGCCGGGCATCAATTGCCAGTACATTTCGATCTGACAGGTCTCGGGAACGGTAATGGGCTCCTTCGTTCCCCAGGGGCGGTAAAGACCTTCGTGATTGAAACCGGAACCGGGTCGGCGGAGCCGGCGTAAAGTTCGGCGACGACTGCCCCAGCGCGGCGCTGCTCGGCGAACTCCTGAATCTTGACCAGGAGATGCCGCAATTGATCCATCACGCTGGCAGGAAGCTTGCCTTCGCTAAGCACCCCTCCCGCGGCGCTCAGTTTGATGTGCACCGTCCGTCCACCCCGTTGGGCTGGACAAATACGCAGGAAGGACGGCTCGGAAATAACCGCCGCATCCGCGTTGAAGCCCTTCAGGCGTCCCGCCAGCGGGCCATTGACGCCGCCAAATTCCTCGTCCACGACGGTTTCAAAAACCAAATCGCCGCGCAGATCAATTCCCAGAGCGCGCAGCGCCTCGACAACGAACAGGTTCGTGCCGACGCCGCCTTTCATGTCATTCGAGCCGCGCCCATAAAGGCGGTTGCCATCGATGTCCCCACCGAAAAGGGATCGCGGGTCCAGGGCTGCGTCCCGCGCGGCACCGTTTTGTATGCGATGTGCGGAAAGTTGTCAAGGAAATCTGTGACTTCTTCCGATCTTTTTCGTTCTACTGCGGCCGCAAAGTTGAGTGAACCTCCTCAGGCCGTTGCCATGATCAACGTCGCGGCTGTGACGCTAAGGAGCAATATCTGCAGCAGAGTTTTTGCTCGGGTGGGAACCTTGTCAAGTGTCATCGGAATGGCGTCCGACGTGCCGACAATAGATCTTTATGTCGCGCTCCTTTCTGTCCCGGGTCTGGCTACATGGAATACCTTGATTGCCCGAGGGCTTTTCATGCTGGGACATGGCAAACCAGATGGGACAGATCGTTGAGAATAGTGATGGGCCGCGCTGCCGACCACTCGTAGTCCGAACAAGCTTTGCGCCGAGTGGGGCAAGTCAGCCGATTCCTGACGGGAAGCCAACTTGATTGGCATAGGGGCGGCGGTCACCCG
>PMYF01000536.1 GCA_003171295.1 Acidobacteriota bacterium
TGCGCGTTGTCTTCGATGACGAAAAGCTTGTGCTTTTTGGCGATTTCCGCCACGGCGCGCATTTCGGCGGGCTGACCGTAGAGGTGCACCGGCACGATGGCCTTGGTCTTGGGCGTGATGGCCGCTTCGATCAGATTCACATCGATGTTGCAGGTCTTGGGCTCGCAGTCGACGAACACCGCCGTCGCTCCCGCGATCCAGACGGCCTCGGCCGTGGCGAAAAAGGTGTTGGAGGTGGTGATGACTTCGTCGCCCGGACCGATTCCCAGCGCCATGAACACCAGCCAAAGCGCGTCCGTCCCGGAGTTCAGGCCCACCGCTTCCTTGGTATGGCAATAGGCGGCCAGGTCCTGCTCAAATTGTTTGAGCTTGGGGCCCATTACGTAACTGCCGCTTTCCAAGACCTCGTGGATGGCGGCGTCAATCTCGCTTTTCAAGTTGTGATATTGTCGAACGTGGCCATAAAAGCCAACCTTCACAGGCGCCATAACAATAATCCTCCCTGAATTTCATAAGTTGCGATAGCAGCCCAGACTAATCGCAAAGGACGATTCTCGCAAGCGGTTTTCTTGCCTGGAATTGGAATGGTGCATTGCGTCCGCCTTGAGGAAAAGCGGTGTCGAAGTGATATCTGCAGAGAAGATCTGACGGCCTTGCTGGGGGCAGAGCAAGGCCGTCATCATGGCCGCCAAGACACGCGCCGCAGCCTGCGTTGCGCTGCCGGGTAGTTTGCTTTAGAATCCTCTGCGCAAGCCCTCCCGTAGGGGGAAAGTTGAGGCCCTGCGATCATGCGAAAAGTTCCCATCTTTATCTTCTTGCTTGCCGCCTTGAGCGGCACAGCGGCAGCCCAGCATGCCACGACATCGGCCCAGCGCGCCAAGCGGCCTGCGAAGCCCGAAGAGGCCGGACCTGTCACCGTGATGCGCTCGGCCAATCTGCGGATTCCCATCGCCAGTGACGCGGTCAGCATTTTCGGCTACCTTTCCGATCAGCAGAAGCTGATCTTGTGGTTTCCCGATCAGGCCATCCTGGAGCCGCATTTTGGAGGCAGGTACCACTTCCGTTGGAATAACCAGGAGGGCGTGTGGACCGGTGTGGTGACCGAATTCGTGGCCGGCAATACGCTGGCCTTCACCTGGAAACCACCCCAGGAAGAAACCGAAACCCAGGTACGGTTCAAGCTCTCCCCGCAGGGCGGGCAGACGCAGGTGGAACTGACCCACAGTGGTTTTGTCTCCGCCGAGGCCTTTGACAAGGCCGTAAAAGCCTGGGTCATCTACTTGCAGAACCTGAAATCGGTCATCGAAGACCAAGTTGACCTACGTCAGACTGCGGCCAAGACGCCCACGCGCCCCGCCGTTCACTCGCGGCGAAAATAGCGAGGGGATGCGCGCGGAATTGCCGTTCCGCGAGAGCACAATACCGCCGCCAGGTTTCGAAACACTCGCCGGTGTCGCGGCGCCTCCGTTCCCAACCGCGGCGCTGGAGGGCAGACGCTGCACTTACGCTGGGCACAGCAAGCCGCGCCCTACGGCTGGGCCGGCCGCTTGAAAACCACCCCCTCCTTCATGACGAAGTTTATGCTTTCGAGGGTCTTGATATCGCTTAAAGGATTGCCTTGCATGGCAACCAGGTCCGCCAACTTGCCGGGTTCGACAGTGCCAATTTGGTCAGCGAGTCCCAGCAGGTCCGCGCCGGAAACCGTGACCGAGCGCAGGGCCTGGGCAGGGGTCATGCCGTACTTCACCATGAGAGCGAACTCCTTCGCCGGGTTGATGGTCCACTCGAAGCCGCCCACGTCCGTGCCGAAAGCGATTTTCGCTCCCGCCTGGAGCGCCCGGCGAAACGTCTGGGCGTGAATCTCAATGCCGCCTTTCCATCCCGGGAAACCCGCGGCCTCGTGGAGTTCCTCGGCGTAAATGAAAATGTACAGCGTGGGAACGTACCAGATGCCGCGCTCGACCATCGTCTTCAGGTCNNTTGTGGACTCCCTCCAGTCCCATGGCGTGGGCCGCAACTTTGTGGTGCTCGCGGTGCGTCTCATCGACGATCGCGTGCAGTTCCTCCGGCGTGAATGTGAGAATGCTGTGCACCACGCCCCCGGCCGTCGAAATGCGCTGGTCGGCGTAGACTTTGATCCAGTCGGCCCCATTCCCGATCTGCTCGCGCACCGCCTTGCGACACTCGTCGGGTCCATCCACCACCTGGACGCCGTGCGGCAACTTCAACGCCGGGTCGTAGCCCAGCAGGGCGTAGGCCCCGGTCACGTTGAGGGCGCGCGTCACCACCTGCATGCGGGGGCCCGGGATGATGCCCTGCTTGATGGCATCCCGTATGGACACGTCCGCATAATAGGCGCCTTCGGTTTCCAGATCACGGATCGTCGTGAACCCATACTCAAGCGCGCGCCGCGCCGCCTGCGTCCCCAGGATCGTGCGGTAGGGAAGGGACCACTGCAGGATCTGCTCGTCGTACTGCCCCGGCTTCTGGTCACCCTGCAAGAGGATGTGCGTGTGCGATTCCACCAAGCCGGGAAGGCACGTCTCCGACGCGAGGTCGAGGAAGGCCGCGCCGGCGGGCTTCACAAAGCTGGGGGAAAAAGTGCTGATCGAACGGAACTTGCCTCCGGCGATTTCAACAAGTGCGTTCGGGCGGGGCTCCGCGGATTTCTCGTCAATCAGCGTCCCGCAGTGAACTAAGGTGACTTGGTCACTCCTCGCACCTCCCCCAACTGCCTGCGCCCCTGTGCTCGCCGGAGGTCGCACGAAAGCGAGGAAGAGGGAAACCTGGAAGAATAGAGACACCTTCCCGCCCAGCTTGAGATTCATCGGATCCTCCTGACACGTGGATTCGGCGCATTGCAGGCGGGAGTATATCAAAGGCCGCCTGCCTTGGATGGGGAGAGCCTGCGCCGCAGGGATGGGCTAAATTACTAGCGAGGTTTCACCTCAGTTTGGCGATCCGTGACCCCTCACCCGGCCCGCTACGCGGTCCACCCTCTCCCCTGGGGAGAGGGCTCGAAATGGCTCGTGTGCACGGTATTCCAGTCCTCTCCGAGGGGAGAGGGTGGCCGCCTACGGCAGCCAGCGGAGGACTACGCCTTCGTAAGGCTTCAGGCTGAGCCTCCAGCCGGGTCCCTCGCGGCGCAGCGGCTCGACGCCATCGGTCGAAATCCTGCCCAGACTCTTGGCTGGCAATGCCGTAGAGAGCATGACTTTCAGCGGCTGCGCGCTGTGGCTGGCCAGCACGAAATAGCCGCCCTGCGGCGCGTTCAAGGCCAACGCCTCGACAGAAGGTTGATCTGTCGAAACCTGCGGATTCACGCCCGCCCACTCCCGCAAGGCCTGATAGATTCGGTGTGTGTTTTCATTCTTCTCGAAGGCCGAGGGAACCGCGGCAATGTAACTCTCCAAAGGGTAGGCGCACAACAGAGTTTTTCCCGCACCATAGGAGTGCGCCACCAGCGCCGGGCGTCCCTCCTGGTCCTCGGCCACCACCGTGCCGCCGCGCACCTCCAGCGTGGCAGCCCAGTGCTTGAACGCCCCGGAGGCGGCGGTATAGCGAAAGGTCTCGCCCGGTTGCAGGCTCCCAAACGGCGCCACGATTTTCAGCGTCACGTCGCTCGCGGGCGCGTGATCCATCAGGCGCGCGCCAAACAGGCTTTCCATCTCGGGGATGGCAGCGTCGGCGCTGAGCGAAGCGTACAGGACCCCTCCCTGATGAACGTAGGCGCGCGCCTTTTCCCAGAAGTCGGTGTGCACGTGGACGAGGTCAACTTCCGTGCTCGTCAAGGGTGACGGCAGGAAAACCATGGGCCGCGTTTGCCAGTTCGAGTATTCGCGCGGGAAGTCCGCCTTCAGGCCGGCGCGCCGGGCCAGGATGAATGAGGAGAGCCAGGCTCCCGTCAGCCACCGATTCGGCTCACCCAAATCGCGAGGCTTCTCGCCCGGGACAGCATCACCATCCTGCTGCGAGACATAAGGGATGCTGGCGGGACCGGTCAAACCCAGGTGCGAGAAGTCACCATGCGGCTTCGCCCACTCGTCGGGGACGATTATCGCGGCCTCGGCCGCAGCGGGTTCGACGCCGGTCAAGTCCATTTGACTCGCGATTTTTGCGAAGGACTTAAACTGCGCGCCGCGCGGGCGGTCTTGCCGATCCCAGGTCGTCAAGCCGAACTGTGTTTCATGCGGCGCGCGCAGATAGGGAACTTGCCGGAACTGCTCCAGCGCGGCATCGGTGAAACACCACAGCAAAAAGCCATTGGCCCCGGCGGCGAGGCCCGAATACATGCTGACGCCGTCGAACGCGGCAATGCGCTCCGGTCCGTACTGCGCGGAGGAAGCGCCCATTTCCTGAATCATCACCGGACGCCCGGCGCCGCAGGAAAGCGCCGTCTGGAACGCCGCGCAATACGTGGCGCGCTCGGAAAGCATGGGGTCAGGGAAAAGTTCCGGCGCGTAAATCGCGTAGGGATGAACGCTCAGGAAATCGACTTCATCGCGAATCGTGTCCGGGCGGAAAGGCCCGTGCCCGACGTCTTCCATGCTGGTTCCCACAACCAGCAGCCGTTGCGGGTCAAGACGGCGGAAGGCCCCGGCGATGAGGCGGGTCCAGTTAATCGCCATGGCATCGGTGGTGGAGCCCTCGACGATCCAGTAAGGAGGCTCGTCGGTCAGGTCCCAGGCCAGGATGGCGGTCTCGTTGCGGTAGCGCCGCGCGAACTCGGCGGCTTGGTTGGTTTGCAGGCGCAGCATCTCCGGGTCCGCGTGCGGGTGGCGCCCGTGACGCCAGGGAACGTCCCAGTAAGCTTCGCCCACTTCCCCGCCGATGAAGAGCGAGGGATGCAGATAAATCCGGTAGCGATGCGCGAGCGCGATGAGGTAATCGAGCTGCTTAAAGGCTTCAGGATTGTAATCCCCGGGGCGCGGCTCAAACCAGGCCCAGAACAAGTCCAGCCGCACCGTGTTGAAGCCGAGTTCGCGCATCTTGACGAAGTCGGCTTCGATATCCTGAGGATCCCATTGCTGCGGCCATTGCAAGCCCGCCTTGGCCGGAACCCAGTGCGCGCCTACGGGAATGAACCGGCGCCCTTGGCAAGAAAAATAGTTGCCCTCGAGGAGGACCCTCGGCAGGGGCTTGACCCCGGCCTCGCCGGCCCCACCGCTGCCTTCCCGTGCCCAAAGCCCGCGACCGCCGGGCACGAACATCGCACACACCATCACCAGCCAAAGCGTTTTCCGTGACACGCGCCTGCGCTCCTTCCAGCCAGGATGATTCGCAGCCAGTTTTTCCTTCGGCGCACCCGAACGGCGACGCTTGAACCCGGGGCCAGCCCGAGTGTACACCCCACGCGTGTGTTTGGGAACGCCGCGCAAGGACCCGACCTGCCGGCGCGGAATGGCACAACCCCTATACAGGCTGCAGAAAAACCGCCAAAACTGTCATCCTGAGGAGCCGCAGGCGGTCCTGAGTGAAACGAAGGAAGGATCTCCGCATTTGCCTGATTCTACAAATGCAGAGATCCTTCGCTACGCTCAGGATGACAGCGAAGGGCTCAGAATGACAGCAGGGAAGCGTTTTTACGCAGCCTCTCGAGTTCCACAGGGAGAGCGATGGAAGAGTTGGGTTCAGTTCAAGAAATAGTTGCGGTAGAGGGTATCCCGCTTAACGGGGCGGAAGCCGGCGTCGCGGATCATGTGGCGGAGTTGTTCTTCGCTGGAAGTGCGGGTGACGCCTGCGGCGCGCACCACGTTTTCCTCGATAAGGATCGACCCCACATCGTTGCCGCCGAAGCGCAGGGCGATCTGGCAGATCTTATGCCCGGGTGTCAGCCACGAGGCCTGCACGTTCGGGATGTTATCCAGATAGATACGGGCGACGGCGAGCGTCTTGAGATAATCCACCGCCGTCACTTCCTCCTTGAGGGAGTTGCCGAGCGAGGTATGAGCGCGCTGGAAAAACCAGGGAATAAAGGCGGTGAAGCCCCCCGTCGCTTCCTGCAACTGGCGGACACGCTCGAAGTGATTGACGCGGTGCTGCAGCGTTTCGCCGCAGCCGAACATCAT
>PMYF01000728.1 GCA_003171295.1 Acidobacteriota bacterium
AGCCCTGGCCGAGCCGGTACATATCGAGAAGCCGGCGAATCCAAGTGCCGAACTTCCCGCTCTGGTGCTTCCGTAACCGGGAGAAGTCTGAGCGCATGACTTTGAGGCGTGCTTTGCGGAGAAATGTGGGGATGGCGCTTTCGACATCCGGAATTTCATACTGTTCCCGATGTCCCTCATCTTCCATGTCCCGCCATTCTTCCAGCTTCTCCACGTTGCATCTGGCATCGAAGTAGTCGTAGACACGCATCCACTTCGCAAGAGATGCGGCAAGTACACGATAGAAAGCCAAACCCAGACCTTTGGCCTCGGCTTCGAGCGTGCCAAGCGCGGCGCCGGCAACCATGTAGCCACATGCAACGGCCTCAGCCGTAATCAGTAGCGGGGAATTTCCGTTCGCTTCTGCAACCCACTCATCGCTCTCGGACGAGATGGCCAGGTAGTAGTCAATATTGCCGTCGATTTTGTCGCCGCCATGCGCCTGTACCCAAGAGGCTAGAGACGTTTCGACATAGGCCAGCGGCGATGTGCGCAGTTTTCTGATCGCCATAGGCTCAGTCGCGGCCATGCCGTGTTCAGAAAGTCTGCGCAAAAGGGCGAATAAGCGCGCGTCGCCGTCGTAATACTCGTAAGAAGAGGGAACATTGGCCAGGGATGGCAGCGAGAGAGGCGTCGCGGGCGCCAGTGCGCTCAGGCGAGGGGCGGAAGAAGCGCTGATGGCGGAGCGAGGGCTCTGCGACTGTTGAAGCGGCTGCCCTGTACGGCTTGCGCGATGATTTGAGACCGCATTTGCGATGCTTTGCATTGGAGGTGCCTTCCGAGCAGGGAAATAGGAGTTTGCGCCGCCTGCTGAGCGAGCTGGTCGATCTCACTCAGCAGGTCATGCACATGGGTTGATGCCGGGCAGGGAGCCAGAGTGCGCCTGGGCATGTCCTATCCCTTGGAGCCGATGGCGCGGGAGAAGGTGTACTGCATGCACGTCCCGGTGGCCTCGGGCCCAGTGATGGAGGCGGTGGTGAGTTCGGGGTACTGCGTCGTGTAGTGGTCGCGCACCTGTTCGACGGTGAGGCCTGGAATGTCCGGGAGCTTCAAACCGCCGTAGGAAAATGCCCTGGGAAGAGCCTTGACTAAGAGTGCCATGAGTTGTTCTCCGAATGAGTTCTGGTCTGTGCGAGGGATCGCACGATGGGACGAATCAGGCCATACGCTGAAAACGGCCTGTCAGTTGGCAGATCTGGGGTGTTGCGCTAAACGGCGCAGGCGAGCTCCTCTTCCTCGTCTCCCTCAGTGTCGGAATCCTCTTCATCCTCGCTGCTCTCGGGCTCGGAATCGGCTGCGGTGGAGGTTGCGGAAGCAGTCTCAAGCTGAGACGTGTTGAACAAGCCAGGAGCGCCGGGGGTCGATTCGGTCGGAGCTGCGTCGAACAGGCTGGGCGGCGCCGGCGGGGCAGCTGGTGTGGGCTTGGCGGGAGCCTGGGGTCCACCGGACTTCGTCTTCTTCCATTTCTCGGAGGCGTCTTTGGATGCTTGTTTGGCAGCATCCGCGGCGGATTTCTTGGCTGCCTCCATCTCGGCCGCCGACTGATTCAAGGCTTGTGCCAGAGTGAGATGTTGGGCAACGTACCCAGTCAGGGCTTGCGGAAAATCGCGGTCGAGCTCCGCGGCCGTTCCGGTCACGCCGACATCCGAAAGGGGCGTGCACAGGGCTGGGTTTTCATCCGCGCGGAGCTGGATGGGGACCACGTTGACCGTCAACGTGTCATCCGCGTCGTGCTTGATGATGATTGTCACCTTACGGTTCCGTACTATGGGCAGCAGTTCAGTGAACATAGTTTGTCCTTTGTGGTGGAGATNNTTGGATCTCTGACGGAATAGGTTGTGCCGGCGCACAATGCAACGAACTGCCCGCCTTTCCTGGTGATGGCCCAATCGGAATCGCAGACAAGCGCCGAAGCCAATACGTTCGCAGTCACTGGAACACCTCAAAAAGAGTGCTCCTAGACGTTCCGCCAGGATTGCGGCTCGCGATACGCTCAAAAGCGCCGTGGGAGTCTGCGGCAAGGAGCGCAAGTGGGAACGACGATCACGATAAGCAAGGATGCCCTCATGATGCTGCTGGTCCTGCCCGGCATTTCCTTCGGGTTGGGGATTTTATCCATGTGGCCGGGGTTTGGCTCAGGCAGCAGGTGCGTTGAGAGCTCTGACCAACGTACAGAATCAGTCGAAAGTGCCGTCCCTACAGCGGTAGGTCATCGAACTCTGGGTCCATGTCCGGAGTAGCGTCGGCAGTCGGCAATATGGGTGGTTCTACCGGAGACAACTCCGTTGTGGCGCGCAGTGTCGTCTGCGGAGTCTGGACAACAATGAGCTTGGAAACGACAATCTGATTGCAGGATTTCGTCTTCCCGCCCCGGTCCTCCCATGTGTAGGGAAACGGTACTCCCTCGGCATATACGCGGCAGCCTTTGGTGATGTTGTCGCGGATATTCTCGGCATGGAATCCAAAGCCTACAATGCGATGCCAGACGATGCGCTCGACGTTCTGCGAAACGGTTGCGTCGAATAAAGTCACGGCAACTGCGATGTGAATCGACGCCATCAGCCTGCTACTTCCGAGCGTTGTGATGGCTGGGTCTGCACCTACACTGCCCAGCACTTGTGCCTTACAGAAAGACTTTGCCATAAAGGACTCCGGTGTAGGACGCGCGTCTTGAGTGGATGTGCCAACTTGCCCTGTGGCATACCGGGGAGGCGCGGTGTGGTCTGACGGCTGGCGTCATGCGGACCATCTGACGTTGCGCATTCAACGCTCAGCGATTGCTACCGGCTTCTGTGCGATCGAGGCCAAATGGAACAAGACATCATCCATTGCCGCCTGGCGCTGCATTTCAAAACTTGGCCGCAGGCGTCTGGGCAGACCGCGGACTCGATGAGATGGTCCGCAGGGGCAGGAGAGCGCGTTGATTCGCGGGTAGGAGGCCACGAAACCGTTCAAAGACTGCCTTTCTCACGATCACGGAATGACG
>PMYF01000166.1 GCA_003171295.1 Acidobacteriota bacterium
CGGCCTTTGGCAGTCCTCGACCTTGAGACTACGGGGACAGCGCCAGAGATGGACCGCATAATCGAAATAGCTATCCTGCTGGTCTACCCTGATGGGAAGGAGATTGAGTATTCCAGGCGGGTCAATCCGGAAATTGCCATTCCGCCTGAGGCGACCAACGTTCATGGTATCCGGGACGAGGACGTCAAGGACAAGCCCCCCTTTCGGGCCATTGCTTTGGAAGTAGCGACCGTCCTCAAGGACTGCGATGTCGCAGGATTCAACGTGGCGGCTTTCGACCTGCGAGTGCTGGCAAATGAGTTCAACCGCGCTGGCGTCGAATTCTCCACCGAAGGCAGGTTAATCATCGACGCTCAACGGATATTCCACGTAAAGGAGCCTCGTGACCTCCAGGCCGCTGTCCGCTTCTATCTAAATACTGGCCATGAGGATGCACACTCGGCATTGGCAGATGCCTCCATGAGCTGGCGAGTCCTCAAGGCTCAACTCGAACGATACCCCGACATCCCCCGCGACGTCGCAGAACTCCACGATTTCTGTAATCCGACTGGCGACAGATACTTGGACTCAGGGAGGAAGTTCGAGTGGAGGTACGGCCAAGCCGCATTTGCGTTTGGGAAACACCAAGGCCGCCTTCTCAAGGAAATCGCCAAAGAGAAACCCGACTACTTGAAGTGGATGGTGAGCAGCGAGTTCCCGACCGACACAAAGAAAATAGTTGAGGATGCCCTGGATGGAGAATTCCCCCAGCCGAAAACCAAAGGGTCCAAGCGATAAGAGCCATTTCGACTACGATACGGCGAGGTTCAAGAAAGTGGCTGCCTAGCCTGGCGAGCTTCTACTTCCTGCGGGAGATTGGGAAGGTTGAGGCGTTTCTGGCCAACGTGTATTTCATGGGCGACCCGCATTCTCCGACGACTCGGGAGCAGTGGGAGGACGGCATCAGGGCCGTGAATGGCCAGCTTGGAATTGCCAGTCCGGTGCCGTGCAGCGCGTCAGTGTTCCTGGAGGCCGCTTGGTAGCGGCGCTCCCCGAGTCCCTCCTGTGCCCCGGCAGGAAATCCCAGCCAAGCCGCCCCCATTCTACGAGGTTTCCGTTACGGGACTCGGATAGTACACCCTGACGCGCTGGCGGGGCATTCTATGGGAGTATGGAGCCGCAAGTGCTGTCGCGTTCGCCTTAGGAGGCTGGCAGGCCTTGTGGCACTCTGGGAGAGCGAAGAACGGCGTCTTGGAATAGCGGCGTGAAGGAGCAAAGATATGCCAAAAGTGAAGTGTAAATGCACATCGGAATACTGCGGACACTCACCGAATATCTGTGATAAGCCGATTTCCGTGACCCTCAGGCTCAAAGTGGCTATCGGTCTTGGCCAATTCACGGAAACTGTGGAGACTGGCGTATGCGAGGATTGCTACGATAAGGCAAAGGAAGTTATTCCGTGGGCTTTCCCCAAGGGAATCAATTCAAAGTAGCCCACTAAAGATGCTTACGTTCAGGCCCTCCGCAGACTTCAGGGTTGTGGCAACACGATTTCAAGCCCACTATCAGCGCACGGTCGAGATAAGGCTTCACAATGAAGAAATTCACGACCGAGCGATTCAAGTGGACGGCACTCATTTCTACGCCCTTGGTGGCTCAATCGAGGATAGGGGGGCAAAACTTACGTTTCTGAACAAAGTCGAAGATGCATCAAACATAAATAGACTCCGAACGGAGTTTGAGCGGATTTGGGCATCAGCAACGCCCCTATTTTAATCCGTTGGAGACCTGCCGAAGTGGACACGGGTGAACCGAATGGCTTCGCCGCATCTCACACCTCAGCAAATCGCGCAGGTTTCTGACTTTGTCGCTCAGTACATCGCTGCGCAGCAGGAGAGATTCTCGCCGCAAGCGGCTCCCCTCGCCGCAGCGCAGAGGGCGGCAATGGCTGGCTGCTTCCTGCCCCGTGTGCTCGATGCTGCGCGGGTCCTTGTCTTGGACGGCATCCGGGTCGAGAACCCGCCCTTCTACCCGATGCTGGCAGGCATGGGTTTCTCGAACCTGCCGGACTTCTCCCAGATGGCCGCCATCACGTTCTGCGATGTGGTCGTATCGCACGTGCCGTTTACGGACGGGCTCCTGTTCCATGAACTCGTCCATGTCGAGCAATACCACCAGCTTGGGATTCCGCGATTCTCGGAGCTGTATGTCCGGGGCTTCCTGTCGGGCGGCGGCTACGACGGCATCCCGCTGGAAGTGGACGCCTACGCTCTTGGCCGCCAGTTCGAGGGAAACCCTCGGCAGCGATTCTCCGTGGCCGAGGAAGTGGCGAGGTGGGTTCGGGAGGACAGGTTTTGAGCCACAAGCCATCCGCGCTGAACCTGCACGCATCCTTGTAGTAAGCCCGCCATGCGCGACATTGAAAAGAATGATTTCTGTTGTCATGACTGCCCCTCCGATTGCATGCTGAGGAGGTCAGGGGTATGGTATCTACCATTCAAGACTTGAAAGCAGAAATCCTGGTTGGAATCTTTTGACAGGAGGAAACCATGGGTGCTACTCCAACGGGGAGCATTCTAATCAACTTGGTTGACGGTACTCAGCAACCTCTGCCAGCCAATGTGCAGTGGTCCGCGAGGATACTTGATGGCCGTGCGCCGAGTGAGTGGCAAGAGTCCGACGTGGACGGGAGTGGCTCAGCGGAACTCATCAAGGGCCTGACCTACTTTGACAACCTCTTCGACAACTACACGGTGATTGTCTCCGCGAAAGGGTACCAGGGCGCAGCCTGGAAGCCCGTCAACATTTCTCCGGCGAAACCAGCGACTTTGGACTTGATGCTTATTCCCGAGGGTGCTCATTTGAATTTCAGCGGCGCAAGTTGGCAGACGCTGAACAGTGTTCGACCCCGCTTTGCCCAAATAATCTCGGCGGGCATCCCTGACGCGGACACACGATACAGCAACGTGATGGAGCAATCTGGGGGCCTCGTGCTGGCCTGCCTCCTGAACCTGCTTACCGCCATGTCAGAAGTCACCTTACCGAGCGGCAAGAGTCCGCTTGACTATTACTGGCAACCCATCTGGGATGATTCACAGTTCGCAATGGCACAGGACAGATTCTTTGCATACGTGGACGAGGCCCTCGTCGCTGATGTTGTGAAGGCCGCTGGCATGGGGGCATTTGCCGAGGAAAGGGACCCCGGCATCTTCCATCCGGGCGCAACCTTGAGCTACAAGCAGAGGCAGTTCGATATGACCAATGTACAGTTGACTTTCCACCAAGGGAACGCCAAGACCCTTCCTGGTCCAGATGGGTCATCAGTCGATTGCGTCGTCGTCGAGCCAGACATCGACTACTATAAAGACCTGCTGGCCCACTTCTTCCTAGAAGTTGTGCCAAACAAGTTCACGAGAGGACTCACCGACCCGCGAGCGGTTTACGTTCTGCGCTGGATGGCGGGCAAGCAAGCAGGGTCGGATTTCAACCCGCTCTACACCATGACCGCGTAGCGACCGCTGGTCAGGGTTGGTTAAGTGGCTACGGCAAGGTGAACGCTCGCTAGTTTCGGCGGCATGCCAGCGCGAAGGAGCACACCCGTCAGAGCCGAAAAAAGCAGGCCGATAATGGCGTCCCCTCATGAAATAGAATCCGCAAGGCTCAGTATGCTGGAAGCGCGAAAGGCGCTTGAGGACTACGAAACGCTTGATGGCGCTGCTTGGTCTCGCGAACACACAAGACTGACCCAGGTATTCACCAAAGCCACAGAGACCTACCTAAAGCTTTCAGCCAGCCAACGATGAATAAGGCTATTGCGCAGCAGCCCCCACGGCTGCTCCCGAGGGAGGAAAATAATGGCAAAGCTAACCAAGCCAGCTCGTGATCGGATATCCGCAACCAAGTTCGCTTTCCCCAAGCAACGCAAGGAGCCGCTGGAAAATGCCTCTCACGTAGCCAACGCTGTTGCGCGCTTCAATCAGGTGAAGGGCGTTACGGAAGCGGAACGTCGTGCGGCGTGGAAGCGGATACTGGCTGCCGCAAAGCGATACGGAGTGGAACTT
>PMYF01000270.1 GCA_003171295.1 Acidobacteriota bacterium
TCTCCTCCAATTGACCCGACGACCGGCTTGCCCGTTAGCCAAGGAGATCTGTCGCGGAATGCGCTGCGGGCATTCGGCATGATTCAATGGGATTTTGCAGTCCGCCGCGAATTCCCCATTCACGAGTCGTTGAAGTTGCAGTTCCGCTCCGAGATGTTCAATGTTCTTAACCATCCCAACTTTGGGCCTCCGGTTGGAAACCTCGGAGGCCCTGGGGCGTTCAACCCCCAGTTCGGTCAGTCAGACCAGATGCTGGGGCAGAGCCTTGCTGGAGGTAATCTTGGATCGGGAGCGTTCGATCCGCTCTATCAGGTAGGCGGGCCCCGGTCCATTCAGCTTGCGCTGAAGCTTCTCTTCTGAGCTTGTCGTAAGGAAAAGGTGTTGACGGAAGGCGTTCGCCCATCGACTCAAATTGCCTTTCGCTGCTGCGGTCAAACGCCGTGTCTCTTGACAGAGACTCCCTAAGATCACTTAACCAACGGAAAGGATTTCTGCTTGTCCAACGTGAGCGAAGTGAGCCATATTTCCAAGGAAACATTTGGTCGGACAGCAATCTGGTTGCATTTAACAAGGATCCGAGCATCGCTGAGTTGCCTCTTACTGATGGGCAGTGCTTATTTACTAACGATGTGCTGTAGCACTGCGTTCTGTAGCGATCAGCCGGCTGAAAGACCCGCAAGTAGTACATCGACCTCGCAAAGCAGCGCGGGGGCCGTGTCAACGAAGCGGCGCGTCACGGTCGCCGACTCAATTCAGATGACCCGTTTAGGTGAACCGAGCTACACCGAAGGCGCACCCTCCAAAGGGATCGTAGCAAAATTCTCTCCGAACGGAAAACGCTTCGTCGTGGTCTTGAAGAAGGGAAACATGGAGGCGAACACCAACGAGTATTCTCTACTACTGTTCCAAACAGCCGAAGTGTTCCAATCGCCCGAGCCGCGAGTCTTGGTTACGCTAGCCTCATCCTCAAACCAGCCAGCGATCAGTAATGTGCGCTGGCTTAACGATAATTATACCATTCTGTTCTTAGGCGAGCGCGCGGGCGAGCCAACGCAACTCTATGCATTGAAGTGCAGTTCGAACGAGTTGACAAAACTGACGAGTCATCCCACCAATCTAACGTCGCTGGTAGCCACGACCGGCGGGGGAATCATCCTGTATGCGGCGAGAAGTCCGGTTGCAACATACCTTACGGAAAGCGCTTTACGAAAGGGAATTGCTGTCGCAGATCAGAGCGTGGCCGATCTAATAGGCGGTAGCTATGGGGGAGGCGAGTACGACGACCACTTTCTGTTCATAAAGCGCGTGGGAAAGGACCCGGAAACTAAGGTCGCGATCCAAGGACGAATCGGGGACGACCACCCCGAGATGTTACTTTCACCGGACGGAGCACACCTCCTGATCCAGACGGAGGCCGCCCAGGTCTCCAATGCGTGGAGCGAGTACGAGGATGAATTCCTGAAAATGAAAACGCTAAACCATACCCAGAGCGGACACCGCTCGGGCATCCGTCAATACGAGTTGGTTGACACGACCACTGGGGGCAGCGAATTATTGTTCGATGCGCCAATCCCCACCTTTGGATCGGAGATGGTTTGGTCCCCTGACAGCAAGTCCGTAATTCTCTCCAACGTGTATCTTCCACTAAATGTTGATGATCCTGTTGAACGGAAGTTGAGAAAAGCGCATGCTTTCTTAGTGGAATTCAGGGTTGCCGACCGGCAGTTTGTCAAAGTGAGCCAAGATGACCTGAGGCTCCTGAGCTGGGATTCCAAGACCGGCTATGTTGCCTGCGATGTGGGCAGAATGGATAGCCGTCATGGAAAGACTACGCCGAAGGCTTACTTTCGAAAGGACGGTGAGACGTGGTCTCGTTTGCGTGTTCCGGAGGAAACAGGAGTGCCATCGCAGCCGGAAATTATTCTTGATGAGGGCATGAATACACCTCCGCGCATCGTTGCCGTCGATCCTCCCACCGGCCATAGGTCCCTGCTGATGGACCTTAATCCTCAATTCCAACATCTTTCCCTGGCTCGGGTTGAGGAAATTACGTGGAAGGATTCGCGCGGCAATGAAGTGAAAGGCGGGCTTTATTGGCCTCCCGACTATGTTGCGGGCAAGAAGTATCCATTGGTGATACAAACCCACGGATGGAGCTCGGAGAGATTCTGGATGGATGGCCCATGGACGACTGCCTTCGCGGCCCAGGCCCTGGCTAGCAAGGGGTTCATTGTCGTGCAGGTCCCTGATCCAGACTGGCATATCGCGGAAGCAACCGAGGAAGCGTCGAGAGCCATGGCCACCTACGAGGGTGCTATCGACTACTTAGATGGTCGAGAGCTCATTGATCGAAATCGAGTCGGCATCACAGCATTCAGCCGGACGTACTGGTACGTGACGTACACGTTGACACATTCCAAATACCACTTCGCTACGGCCGCCCTTGCCGATGGAGTGGACTACAGCTATTTCCAATATATAGCCTTCCCGAATATGGCTGGTTTCTTCGAGCAGGTGTACGGTGGTCCTCCGTATGGTAAAAGATTGTCCCAATGGATAGAGCAGTCGCCCGCTTTCCTGATGGACAGGATCGAAACGCCGCTCCGCATCCAAACCTCATACCCGTCCTCGCTGTTATTTGATTGGCATTGGTACGTCGGGCTGTCCGAGCTTGGTAAACCGGTCGAGATGATTTATATCCCGGAAGGAACGCACATTTTGGAAAAGCCCTGGGACCGCATGGTCTCGCAGCAAAGAGACGTGGACTGGTTTTGCTTTTGGCTCAAAGGCGAAGAGGATCCCGACCAGGCAAAGAAGGAGCAGTACGAGAGGTGGAGAGGTTTGAGGAAGATGCAGGAGGAAAATGACGCCAAGGCAAATGCTGCTCCCAAGTGACGCACATCGAGCGTCATTTTTCGGGCCGAGGCTTATGAGAATGCTTTGTTAAGTCGTGCGCCAAGTTCGCCAGGGCAAAACATCTAGGAAAATCAAACACCCAGATCCTGCCAGTCGAAATGTCCGACACGCGTAGAGGTGCTTCTTGTGTGAAGGAGACACGGCGACCGCTGCGGCCGATGAAACTGGGTACGGCCTAATTAGAGTATGCAGCTCAGAGAGGCGATTTGTCCCACACATATTAAATATTTCTAAACATTGTTTTTGTGGTATTTTTGCTGTGTTGCACGAAGGCCACCGTGATGGAACCGGGGCATCACCAAGTGCGACCACTCTATGAAGCCCACGCCACACTCCGCGGAATCTCCACGAGCGAGCTACGCAGCTCTCGCGATGATGGGCGATGCCGATGTCGTCAGGGAGTTGCAAGCTGGCAATGGCGATGCCTTGACCGTGCTCTACGACAGGTACCACAACGCGGTGCTTGGAGTCGGGCTTCGGATCTTACGTGATCGGGGGGAGGCAGAAGACGCCCTGCAAAATGTTTTTATGGAAATTGCAGAGCGTGCGGAACAATATGACCCTGCGCGCGGCACAGTCTTAGTGTGGCTCATGCAGTACGCATACGGGCGCAGCATCAACCGCCGGAATTACCTGCTCGTCCGGCGGTTCTACGCCAATGTCGCTATGGGAGATTTGTCGGAGTTCGAGCAGGGCGCTTTGCATCTTTACTCCGAGGCCCCGCAGGAGTGTACGCGCTTCGTGCGTGAAGCCCTTGCACTTTTGGACGAGAATCAACGGCGCACCATTGAGATGGTTCATTTTGAAGGATTGAATCTGAAGGACGTTGCGAAGCGCACGAAGCAGACCTTTTCTAACGTGCGGCATCACTACTATCGAGGCATGACCAAGTTGAAAGAGCACCTGAAATCGATTCGCGGAAATATGCAGGCCGAACAGCGACAGCAGGTGACTAGAATGGGGGTAAGCCGTGTCAGGGCATGAGCAGTACGAAGAACTTTGTACGTTGGCGATGATCGGCGAGGTTTCGGCCGCCGAGATGCAGGATCTTCGGCAGCATCTCAGCGAGTGCGCCGAATGCCGGGAACAGTATCGCGAATTTACCCAATTCCTGTTGCCACAGCTTTCCATGTTTTCGGACAACGCCACATCGTTCGAGACCGGGTACTCAGCAGCAGACAAAAAGCGACTTCGCAAGGAATTTCTGGCGCACGCGCAGAGCAGCGGCTTGTCGTTGTCTCAGGAGGCATTGTGTGGGCCATCTACGACCGCAGTTCCGGCACTGAGTTCGCTTTTCCCAGTTCACACGCAGCGCGCTCTATATCGCTGGGCTCTGGCTGCCTCCATTGCAACGCTACTCTTTGTGGGCGGATACGCGACTCAT
>PMYF01000289.1 GCA_003171295.1 Acidobacteriota bacterium
GTGCTGGCAGTGATAAAATGCAGGTGGTTCAACCCGTAGGAGTGCCGCTGGCGAGGCATGCCGGCATAGTAGCTTAAAGCCCCGCACACATGGCACAATACGCCATGTATGCGCCACCCGCGAACGAATTACCTTGGAGGCACTGGGCTGACCTATCCCTTCAAGTCAAGTGTCGTTCGGTCGATCCTGAATAGAGGATCAACTTTCACAAACAGTGCCCCAATGATTCAGGTTGATGCCGCGCTTGGGCAAGGCTTGGCTGCTGAAGTGTCGGCCGCGTACAGAGGTACGTGCAAATGAAGAAACCCGTTCAAAGGAACAAGCTCCGCGATTTCAGTTTCTACCTGCTTATTGCATTTGGGGTTGTCGGCTTCGCGGTCGTGTATGCGATCAACTCCGCTCGGACCGGAGGAAATGGACAGCTACCTCTGCGTTGGATCGGCCTCGTCGGCCAGACAGCCTTGACCTTTGGTTATCCGGTGGCGGAGCTCCGGCCCCTTTGGCGGCGCCGGGGCTTCTGGGCAGCTCTCGGCGTCATGCTGGCAGCACACGCGGTGATCTTTATCGGTGTCTTGAGGCACGTCCGCCAGTGGCCCCTCATCTACTTCGTGCCAGTTAGCTTTGTCGAGTACGCTGCGATACTTACCGTGATCGACAGACTTGCGTACAAGTGGGAATCTAGACGCCCGGCGGATCGAGGCGCCTCCCAGCGAGGATCTTAAGCGGGAAGCGGGTAGCGCAGAGTCTCTGCCGTTGAGACTCTGCGGCTCGAAGGGGCGAAATCAGGCGTATAATCCGCCTTCCTGTCACGTTTGCGGCGCTGGGTATTATCCGACCGTTTTTTCTTTGTGACCTGCCGGCTGCTCCCCAAATGGGTTCCCGCCTTCGCGGGAATGATGGCGGGCGGCAGCTACTCCGCGAGGCCGAATTTGCCTGCCGGGCTCGGGTGATTGCGGAGCGCCGCCGGAAACACGGCTTTCTTTTTAGCGCGTGGGTTTTTCTTCCCGACCACGGGCATGCCATTCTACTTCCGCACCACCCGCTCACCATCTCCGAGGGGATGGAGTGAATCAAGGGGGGCTCGACGCTGCGCATCAATGCCCGGCGGAACGAATCGGGTCTGTTGGGGCAGCCCCGGTTCTTTGATCGTGCCTTGCGCCCGGTGAAGGAATATTGCGAAAAGGTCGAATACCTTCACCTCAACCCGAGAGGATCTATTCCAAGGAACGCTTGGATCAATACCGGGAACAGAACGTCCTGCCGCGGAACGACGAACTCTGTGCTACTCACGCGGTCATGGGCCATCAACTCTTGATGGGGACCAAAGCCGATATCGACCATATTGTCGAGGCCTTTGCGAAAGTCCAGAAGAACGCGTCCCAACTGAGTTCGTAGCGCTCGCGGGGGGATGGGGTAAGCTGGCCACAACCTGCCTCTGGCCAGCCCCAGGGTGATTCCTCACGGGGTGTGCGAGCGCCAGAATATCCATCCCGGAATTTCCTGATCCGTGGGACGCCGATATTGAAATGATCTTCCGACTGTGCGTAAATAGTCCTGGGTGTCAACGGTGGATTTGGCGGCCGTCCATCGTATTCAGAACCCAAATGATTCGCTCGTTCGTTTCCAGGGGAGACGATAACAAAATCTAGGCCCTTCTACACTCGGATAATCTGTTTTTTATGGCCAACGAATCTGACCGGAGGAATTCTATGAAGAAAAGTGATAAGGGAACGATCAGCCGTCGGACGTTTCTTGCTGCAGTCCCGGCTGTCGCATCAGTACCATGGCTACGTGCTGGCGGGGGCGGCGGATCATTCGCCCTCAATGGCGGCGAAGCATTAGCCCTAAATGGTGGCAAAGCGGTTCGCTCCACGACCTTAACCACCCAATGCCCAGGGACTCAATTCTACGACGGCCAGGAGCTGAACGAGGCATCGGAGGCCGTGGCTTCCCGCAGTTTGTTCCGCTGGTATGGACCTGGAAAACCCCAGAAGGTGGCGAAGTTCGAAGAGGAATTTGCCAAGTTTCTGGATTCCAAGTACGTGCTGGGTGTGACTTCCGGGACCGGCGCTCTGCATTGCGCCTTGACGGCCCTGAACGTGGGCCCGGGCGATGAGGTCATTCTTCCGGCCTGGTCCTGGTACTCCAGCTACAACGCCATCCTCTTGACCGGTGCGTTGCCCGTGTTTTCAGAGGTGGATGAGTCCTTCATTATGGACCCCGAGGATTTGGAGAAAAGGATTACGCCCCAAACCAAAGTGATCATGGTAGTGCATCTGTTTGGAGCGCCGGCTAACATGGACGGAATAATGGCCGTGGCGCGCAAGCACAATCTCAGAGTGCTGGAGGACTCCGCGCAGTGTGCGGGGGGACAGTACAAGGGCAAGAGGACGGGAGCCATCGCTGATATCGGCATATTCAGTTTCCAGATTCACAAGTTGATGACAGCCGGAGAAGGCGGAGCCGTGGTGACCAATGACCCGCTCCTCTATGAGAGGGCAGTCCGGTTCCATGATCTGGGCCTGCTCCGACCGCCCACCAAGGCGCAGTTGGGTTCGGCCGCCATGTCCGGGTTCGTGGGGACTAACTATCGCATGAACGAGATGACCGGTGGAGTACTGCGCGCCCAATTGCGAAAGATGGAAACCATGCTCGCCGCGCAACGCAGGAACTCCCGTTACGTCAAAGACCGGATCAAGGATCTGCCGGGAATCAAGATGCGAACCAGCAATGATCCAACCGGAGATATCGGCATAACCGTCGATCTCCTGCTCCCGGACAAAGCGGCGCGGGATCGATTCGTTAAAGCGATGGGAGCCGAAAACGTCCCGATGGCCGCACCCAGCGCGGCCGTGATTCTGCCCGTGGCGCCGTACATCGAGAACAAAGTGACGCCGCACGCGGAGTGGCCGACGTTCAAGACGCCGCGGGGACAAGCCATCCGCTATGGCCGGGAGTGCTGCCCGCGCACGGCCGATATCTTCGACCGGGATGCAACCCTCACCATCGGCCCCAAGTATAGCGACGACGATTTGAATGACATCGTAGCAGCCATTACCAAAGTGCATCGAGCCCTGGCAAGCTAGGCCTGGCTGAATACATTCCGTATGCAAGGTTGGCCGGCGGACTCCCGCGTTCGCCGGCCACCGTGACCGCAGGAGGGAAAACTGCGCTGGCGAAAACCCTTTAATGATTATAGTTGGGCTCACTTTCTGGGTGATTTGTCAGGGGGGGCAATCGCAGCGCTGATTGCATTGCCCTATGGACTGGCGCTCGCCTCTTTGATGGGGTTACCCCCCGTACTGGGACTTTACACGTCCATCATCACCGCTCCCTTTTGTGTCCTGCTTGGCCGCAATCCGGTCCTCATCGGCGGCACCTCCAGTGTGACCATACCGTTCATCGCGGCGGCGGTGCGTTCTCAAGGTATTTCCGGCGCGGCGAAAGTCTGCGTTTCTGCTGCGATTATCATGATGGGCTTCTGCATTCTGCGCCTTGGCCGCTATGTCTCCAAAGTTCCTCCCTCCGTCGTGGCGGGTTTCTCCTGTGGAATCGGTGGCATGATGATCATATCGCAGTTGCGAACGATCTTCGCTCTGCCTGCCCCGAAGAACGGGTGGAGAGAGTCGATGTTCGGGCAACTGGCGCAGGTCATCTGGAACTTAGGTGGCATGCGCGTGGTTCCTGCCCTGGTTGCTCTCATTGTGGTGGTTGTAGCCACGGCGATGGTCTACTGGCTCCCCCGGAGTCCGGCTCCTCTGTTCGGAGTGATTGTAGCCTTGCTGATCAGCAGAACTATCGGATGGCACGAAAGAGAAGTCGGCGTTCTGTTTTCGGGATTGCCATCGTTCGTGGGTTTTCACTGGGAACCGTCAGATGTTTGGAAAGTGCTCCCGGACGCGTTTGGACTGGCTTTCGTGTCCTCGGTCAACCTGCTCATCACCTCCCGTGTGGTGGAGCATTTTCGCGGCGGACACCGGCGCTTGAAGAAGCATGATGCAGACGTGGAACTGGGGGCTTACGGCATCGCCAACCTGATCGGTGGGACGTTTGGCGCGCCCTTGAGCGTGGGAATCCCGGCCCGCAGTCTGGCCAACGTGCAGTGCGGCGGCACAACTCGCCTCTCCAACGCCGTGCACGCGCTGTTTCTGGTGGGCTTCCTCACTTTAGGTACGCATTTTCTGGCGCAGATTCCCCTCGCGGCGCTCGCCGGAGTCACTGCCTGGATGGGGGCCCGCCTGCTGGATTGGAGCACCTGGCGCCGCCTCCCCAAAATGAGCCGCGTGGACTCCGCCGCCTTTGTCGGTACAGCACTTGCAGTTCTAAGCGTCAACGCAGTCGGCGCAGTGGCGATCGGTTGTTCCATGTATCTCCTGCGCCGCGTGTACCGCCGGTTCTTTGCCGCCCCAGTGGTGGCCCGTGTCGAAAGTCAACAAGATGAGGGGAGAGTTCACCCCTCACCGACCGAAACCTGAGGAGTTTTCTGCATCTTCGAAGTGAGGGGATACATATGAGAAACGATATTCTAACCCGCAGAAAGTTCTTGGAAAAAACCTCCGTAGGGCTTGCGGCGGTCAGCGTGGCATCTAAGGCAGGTGCGGTTCCAGGTAACCCGAACGTCCTGGCGGTAAAAGGGGGTACTCCCGTACGGACGAAGGATTTCCCCACCTGGCCGCAAACGAACGAACTGGACGAAGCCAATATCCTCAAGTCCCTTCGCAATCATCGCTGGTGTACTTTTGATGGGGAGTTCATCCCGCAATTCGAGAAGGCGTGGGCAGAAAGGTTGAAAGTCGGAGGCTGCGTCATCACTCCTTGTGGCACGCATGCGCTTCATACGGCACTCGAAATCCTGGGAATCGGTCCCGGCGACGAAGTGCTGGTTTCACCTTACACCTATATCGCCACCCTCGACACCATCATGTTGTGCTACGCGCTGCCGGTATTCGTGGATTCTGACCTGAAGACATTCCAATTGGATCCCGACGACATCGAGCATCGGATCACCGAACACACGCGTGCCATCCTGCCCGTGCACATATTCGGCGGCGCAGCCCACATGGACAAGGTTCTGGCGATTGCGGAGAAGCACCATCTCCCCGTGATCGAGGATGCTTGCCAGGGACATATGGCGGAATGGCGGGGGAAGAAAATCGGTACCTTGGGAACAGTCGGCTGCTTCAGCTTCCAGGAAACGAAAAACCTTCCTGCCGGGGAAGCCGGGGCGTTAGTGAGCAACCATGAGGATCTGATTGCCAAAGCACTGGCTTTTCGGGATTTTGGACGGAGCCCGAAGGCTGGGGGTGGTTACGCAACTCGCGGCACCAAATATCGCATCTCGGATTTCGCGGCCGCGGTGCTCATGGCGCAACTGACACGATTCGATCCTATCAGCGCACTTCGAGAGGCGAATGCCGCTTACCTCCGGGAAGGACTCAAGAGCGTGCCGGGAGTTGCGCTACAGGAGTCTTACCCGGAGTCGGGGCGACATAACTATTACTGCTTTGGACTTCGCTACGACCGGGCACAGTTCAGTGGGGCGTCGCGCGAACAATTCATTAAGGCGCTGAACGCCGAAGGCATCCCGATCGGCGCCGGATACACTCCGCTCAACAAGGAACCCTTCATCGAAGAGAATCTGAATTCTCGTGGATTTCGCGCGATCTATAGCCCGGAGCGCTTGGACAAATACCGGAAACAAAATCACTACCCCCGCAATGATGAACTCTGCGCCACCAGTATGTACTTGTCCCAACAGGTGCTGATTGGATCGAAGCAAGACGTGGATGACGTCGTGGAAGGCTTCGCGAAAGTCCAGAAGAATGCGGCAATGTTGTGACCCCTGAGGTCGTGAACCGGATCGAAATTAAACCTGGAGGTACGATTCCACAACAAGCGTGGGACAGCGGAGCAGTGGATCAAGGAAGGCAAGCAGCCGGTGAAGATGACATTTCTCAGTTGCCATAAGTTCCGGTCGAACGAACTACGGTGGTGGCTGAACTATAATCTCGGGAACCTGTGGGGACGGCCGGGGCTTTCCGCTGGGCGCGGCTCCTCACAACCCGGCTGAGCGCGAGAATGCCGTCTTCCCTAGCGTTCATGGGAGCGACCATGAAAGATCCGTACCTGGACGAAAAGGGACAGCGCGAACTGTTGAAGCATCTTCGGGCCATGATCGAATGGGACTTGAATAACCCGGCCTCCTTCTATCGGGGAACTTGAGGCACTCGTCTGCGCTGCAGATTTTCGTTTCAAATCGGGTATCCTCGCTATACGCGCCCAGAAGGTTTATACGCGAGTAACGCCAATCTGGACGAGCAAAAGGCCGGGTTTTTGGGCAAGCTGTTATTGAGTCAGAAGTTTTTCATTGTGGATATAAAAGGATTTGGTACTTAAATCGAGAGGTGGATATGCCGTTATCACAGAACCTGAATCGCCGCCATTTTCTTCAAGCCTCGGCTGTGGCAGCGGGGCTAACCTTCGATACGCTTCCTCTGAAGGCTCATATGCAAGCGGGTGGGCCCGCCAAACCGAAGCCCACCTCGGGTACTTTACCCATGGGCCACATCGGGAAACTCGAGGTTACCCGCCTGCTCTGCGGGGGCAACCTGTTCAGCGGATTTGCCCACAGCGGAGATTTGCTCTACGTTGAGAGCCTGCTGCACCATTACTTTACGGACGACAAGATCCTGGAAACCTTGCAATTGTGCGAGGAGAGCGGGATCAATACCACCATACTTCGAACCGACGAGCAGATCGTCCGTGTCATGAAGCGCTATCGCAAGGAGCGGGGTGGAAAGATCCAGTGGATCGCCCAGACCTACCCCAAACCGGACAACCTGAAAGAGAACATCCAACTTGCCATCGACAACGGCGCCGTGGGGGCGTTCTGCATGGGCGGCCATGCGGAGGACGTCTTCGTGAAAACCGGCAAGGGCGAACTGATCGGGGAGGTCGTCGCATTCATCAAGCAGAACGGCCTGGTGGCGGGGGTTGGGTCCCATCTGCTGGAGCTTCCCATTATGTCTGAACAGCAGAAATTTAACCCGGACTTCTATTTCAAGACATTCAACACTGTGGGTTACGCCACCGATGACACGCATGACGTGGCAGCCTTTATGACGACCACCAAGAAGCCGTGGATTGCATTTAAGGTTCTAGGCGCGGGCCGGGTGCTGCCGAAGGATGGCTTCGACTTGGCGTTCAAGAGCGGCGCGGATTTCATCAATGTGGGGATGTACGATTTCCAGGTGGAGTCCAACATATCCTTGGTCCGGGAGGTCGTGAAGCGTCACGAGCAGCGCGACCGCGCCTGGGCGTAACGGTAAACCCGGATTACTGCTTTGGCCTTCGCTACGACCGGGTGCAGTTCAGTGGGGCATCGCGCGAACAATTCGTTATCGAAGAGAATCTAAATTTCCGTGGATTTCGCACGATCTATAGCCCGGGGTGATTGCACAAATACCGGAGACAGAATCACTACCCCCGCAATGATGAACCCTGCGCCACCCGTGTGTACCTGTCCCAACAGGTGCTGATTGGTTCGAAGCGAGACGTGGATGACGTCGTGGAGGGCTTCGCGAAAGTCCTGAAGAATGCGGCGATGTTGTGACCACTCAGGTCGTGAACCGGATGGAAATTAAACCTGGAGGTACTCACCATGGATGCCAAAGACACTAATAAGACACTGAGCAATACCACCCGCAGGACTTTCCTGCAGGCTGGCGGTATGGCCTTCTTAGGCCTTACGGTGCCTGCCCACGGACGCGTGGCCAGGTCGCTGGAATCTCTGGCGATTTCCGGAGGTCCCAAGACTGTTTCCTTTCCGAGCGACCGGCTCGACGAACTCACTCGCTGGCCCCGGTATGGTTCCGCTGAAAAGCAGGCAATCAACGAGTTGATCGACAACAATAAGTTTTACGATGAGCTTCCGGCCTTCGAAACGGAGTGGAAGGCCTATACCCAATCACCTTACGTAAAGGCCCACATGAATGGCTCCAGTGCGATAACCAGCATGTTCTTTGCGCTCGACCTGCCACCCGGAAGCGAAGTCATGCTGCCCTCGTACGATTTCTTTTCTGACGCCCTCGCCCAACGCTTCTTCAGTTACGTCCCGACCTTCGTCGACATTGACCCTCACACCTCCTGCTTCGACCTGAACGATGCCAAGCGCAAGCTCACCCGGAATACGCGCGCCCTATTCCCCATGCACGCCTGGGGTCTCCCTTGCGAGATGGATCACATCACCGACTTTGCCAAAGAGAAGGGGTTGATCGTGATTGAGGATGCCGCCCACGCACATGGCGCCTCGATGCAAGGGAAGAAGATGGGAACGTGGGGGGTGATGGGTATCTACAGTTTCCAGGCCAGTAAGTGCATGCCGGCCGTAGAGGGTGGCATGGGGATGTACCAGACGCGTGAATACTATGAGCGCGCCGCGGCTTTTGGACATTACGAAGATCCCGCAAAGTTTCCCGCCGACAGTCCCGTCCACGCCTATGTCGACACAGGATTTGGCATGAAGTTACGCATGCACCCATTCGCCGCGGCAATTGCGCGTCAGCAGTTGCGCACCTTGGACGAGCGTACTGCGCTCGTCGAAGCCAATGTTCGCCGCATGAATGATCGCTTGATTCAGCTTCCCGGCTTGAGTGAACCCCACGTCAGGGCCGATCAGAAACGAGCTTACTATTATGCGAACATGTTGCTGCTCGACCCCGCCAAGGCCGGCTTCTCGCGCGATGCTCTGGTAAAAGCTCTCCAGGCCGAAGGCGTGCGGGTTAGCGTGTGGGTTTATCCCGAACAGCACAAGCTCAAGATCTACTCAGAGGCCAAATGGTGGCACCACCCACCGGTGATTCCATCTTCCATGCCGGGCAATGATTATATCAACAAGAACCACATCTTCATGCCGCTGCTTTACGGGGAAGCCCCCGAAGTGATCGATCAGAACATCAAGGCCTTCGAAAAGGTGTGGACGCACCGCTCAGAGCTTGCCGCACTCTGAGAACCACAGGACCATTCGTGGCGCGTCGGCTCGGGCGCAAGCGTCCTCCGCTTGGCCTGCATGACGACGTGCCACGGGGCGGTGGCGGAAGACCCTGCGAATCAAGCCCACCTGACCGTCTGCTTAAGTTCTCTTCACAACAGCAGGATAGACTTTCCGGATGGCGGCAATGATATCCGCGATGTCCTGACCCGAGTACATGGGGTCCATGGGGACGCCCACGTAGCGATTCCATATGTCGATCGTGCGAGGGCAGCAGGCCGCACCGTAGCGGACATCCTTCTCCGCGCGCGTGGCGAACGACGGCCAATTCGCTTCCGGCGGTTCTTTCCTCTCAATGTGGGGCGCGATGGGCAGAATTACAGATCCCTCCATGGTGCCGGCCGGAATGTTTTCCGCTTCGAGGGCCGAGATCAAACGATCCCGCTCCGCCAGACCTCCGGTCCGGATGTAAACCGAGGAGCGGAGCGCGCCATCCACGTCAGTGCTCTTGCGAAGCTGAATACCCGGAAGATCGCGGATACCCTCAGCCACCCGTTTCCCCCTGTCGCGAAAGTTCGCGACAATGCGATCGAGCTTGCGCAATTGGGCGCGCAGCACTCCACCCGTGAACTCGTTCATTCGAAACTGCCAACCGACCATCATCCCCATTTCCTGTTTGCCGGGAGCCTGCCCCAGGGCGGCAGCGTGAGGGTCCCGCAGCAGACCCAGGTCGTGTACCCTCGCGGCGCGCTCGAAGACATGAGGATTGTTGGTCACCAAAGCCCCGCCCTCGCCGGCAGAGATGGTTTTGCACACCTGAAAGCTGTAGATTCCGCAATCCCCTATCGAACCTACCGGACGGCCTTTGTGGGTTGCCCCCATACTTTGCGCGCAGTCCTCCAGGACCGTTAGATGGTGCCGGCGGGCGATGGCCATTATCGGGTCCATGTCGGCCGATTCACCCATGATATGGACCACCATGATGACTTTAGTGCGCGGCGTAATGTGGCGCTCGATATCCGACGGGTCAAGGTGCATCGAATCGTCGATTTCCGCAAAGACCGGGGTTGCACCGGCGGCGACGATCGCGTTGTAGCAGGAATACCACGTCCAAGCGGGGAGAATGACCTCGTCACCAGGCCCGGCCGCGAGCGCGGCCACAGCGGTAATCAGGGCCGCCGAACCCGAGGTCACCGCCAGGCAGTATTTCGTGCCCTGACGCGCTGCCAGTTCTTTCTCAAACAAATTGCATTTGTTGGGCGACTTGCCCGCGGGGCCGATGCCGTACCAACGGAACGGGCTGCGCCCGTCCAACACTTCCAACACTTCGCGGCGCTCCTCATCATCGTAATAATGGGGCCCGGGAAAATTCGTTCGCAGTTCCGTAGTGCGGACGGGAGACCCGCCCTCGATGGCCAGCCATAGCGCGGGATCAGCACCGGCTATCGGGGCCGCTGCTTCTATAGAACTGTTCTTCGCCAGTAATCCAACCGTGGCGGACCCCGCCGCCGCGGCCAGGAACTTCCGTCGCGTTATGCCCTCAGCGCCAAGCCCTGAAAGATTGCCCTCTCGAGTACTCGATGGGTGGTCCATACGCACTTTCCCCCTTTGACGCATGATTAATCTAGGATCACTATGCTCCACGGAATGGTCCACGCTCTTCATAGACTATGGCCTCAAGAAGGGGCTTAGAACGTCCACCAGTTCTGCCCGTCAGAAGGCGCGGACGGCGCGCGCCCGCAAAATCATGCTGCAAGGGCGGCTTTCAAGGCCATGCGCATGGTTTCTTCGCACTCCGGGAAGGCGATCCAACTGTAATGGTCGTTATACCCCTCTGCCGCCGCTTGTGTAGTAGGAATATAGCCGGGCGCGCACTCGCCGTATCCCAGGGTCATGACGAAGGAGTCCGGTCGCAGGGCCTGCGCCCAAAGCTGATATTGTACAAAGGTCTCGGCGGGCAACAAAACGATCTGGGCCGCGCCAAAATCGATTGCCGGCACGTCGATAGAGTGCCCTGAGTCAGTCCGCTGCCGCCAGCTCAAGCCCAACGCGGCGCCGAAACGCGCCAGCCGGGGCTGGGTGCTGTCGGCGAGTGTCCGGCGGAATTCCTCTACACTGTATCCCGGCGTTTGCCGGGGTTTCAACCGCATGGGAACACACCGGAAGGCGACCCGGTTCAAAGGATGCCGCTGGGTGGAGTTCCACGCTGCTAGTATACCTTGGTAAAGACGGTCTGTCAGGATAGGCCGGTTCTGGGGATTTCCATCGTTGAACTTGCCCGCCATCGTATCTCCGCTGCATCCGGAACAGTAGATTTGGGCAACCGAGGGCATATCTTTTTCCCGTCGCGCTCTGGCCAGGCCGGGAAAATCGCAGGAGACTTCCCCCTTCCCATAGTGGCTCATGGGATGAGTCGAGTAGCAACTTATCGCGGCCACAGGCTTCTCGCCATTCCAGAAGCTGATGGTCTTGAGCCAGGGATCAATCAGGCCAATGGGCAAGTCGCGCACGACAGGGTCATGCTCGGCGCTGACTCTCTCGAATGACACCTTCCCGTCCGGAGTCACATAGCGGCGGTTGGAAGCAATCTTCTCTACCTTCCCTTGCCCGGTCCCAATATGGGTGATGGGGATCGAGTTGTGAAGGGATTGTCGCAGGGCTGATACCACACGCTGAATCGCCTGCTCATCGAATTGCGGGTCACACAAATCTTCGGTGACGTGATTGGCTTTCAACAGCTGTTGGGCTACATAGTCTGAGTACGCAGCGTCGTGCTGATGAATGCAACTTACCAGAACTCTCTCCTTATCAGTCTGTGCCGCCTGCGCCAGGACTGATCGCCAGCGTTCGTAGGACTCGTTGCGGATCTCGCACCAGTCGACGGCCACCAGCACCAGAGGCTTGTCAGGGCCCTGCAGAACGAGGCCGTGCGCTTGTAACGGGTCCACGATGACGCGGGCAATCTCGGGGCCTCCATTGTACAAAGGGTTTCCGACCGGGGGTGTAACATCCGCTGTGAATAAGCTCAAACGGTATCCCTCACTCTCCATTCCAGGGCATTCCCTCCCCAACAGTCCTCCTCCCAAAACCGCCGCCATGACCTTCAATGCCCCACGGCGAGAAAGATCACTTGTGTGTTCGCTCATTTAATCAGCCACCTCCCTGAATGAATCCGAGATTTCCGCTGGGACCCTCTAAACGAATCGAGGGGACCAGGGACTGGGCAGCTCCGTTCCAAGGTAGCGGGGAGTATACGCCAAACCGGCTTTCATCGGGCAGCACAGTCTGAAGTTTGCCAGGCTCAGGCAAGTCTCCACTCCCGCACGCCCGCCTCATGCCACAGCTCAATTGAAAAGCTCTGGCACGTTGATGAAAAATGTCCTCGCGACCTCTGACCAAGTTGATGGCCTGTTATAGCGCCGAATTGTACTTCAGCACGTGCCGACCTAAAGGTCGGCGCTAGTGTGCTTTTCATCAACCTCCTGGACGGTAAGCTCAGCCGGACAAAGGCTCTCTCAGAAGGAGGTAGTGAGTCAGCTTGGTGTTGTAGGGACGATTTCACATCCCCAAGAGGCGGCGTAAAGCCGCCTCTACATCATACTGACCCAACACCCAGAACCACGCTGCATCATTACGTTTCGTGTTACCATGAGGTTCGCAAACATCAGGGTAAACAGAACCAACAGTTTTTGTCTTACAAGCCCGACGGAAAAGTGCTGGCAGCGAGCAGTTCAATGCCAGGCGCGATGGGGGGCGCCTGAAGCACCCTCACCGGGAGACACCATCAGCGTTAGGGTTGGGCGGCAGATTCAACCCCAGCCTTTCGGAAATTCCTGTCGCCTGATTTTCCAAATTCTTGCGCGGAGAGAACCGATGAGTCTTACGAAAAGACGTATGATTTACGGCCTGTTCGGCCTGGCCGGTATGACCCGAAGTCTCACTGCCCACCCCTCGCACCATCACGCTCCGCGGCTTGCGAGGAGCAACCCTCAGGCATTTCCCTCCGAACCCCGCGAGATGGCCGACAATGCCACCGGTATCAGTGGTCAGGGGAAAATGAAATTCAAAGTCCTCTATGCCTCCAACCACCTTCCGGCCGAGGCCCAAAAAGCACTGGTCAACGCTCATGGCGGCTTCGCCGTCGACCGCCGGCCCGGAAAAGAGGAAACCTATTTCGCGCTTCCCGGAGCAGGAATCCTCCAGATCAGTGCCGACCTGCGAACCATAAACTTGATCGACACGCCGGATGAGATGCGGAAAGTGAATTTGCACGACACCACCATCTGGTATGACACGGATGGGACTCCCTACTTGACTTTCCCTGCCAACGATGAGGGCAGGATATTCACCACGAGCCTCGAGGGCAAATTGGTGCAGACGCTCGATGCGCCCACCGCCGCCATCGACTTCGAAAAGCCGGAAGTTCACGACTACTTCCAGGAGGGAGGAAAGTTCGCGCCCACGGCCGTGGAGTATTTAGATGGCCTGTATTACGTGACCACAGGTTATTCCAATCTCGATTATGTATTAACTGCCCGAGTCACCCGAGGAAAGCACTTCGGGGCCGTCTGGAATGACCTGGCTTTCGGGGGCAAAGGCAATGCACCGGGCAAGTTCGGCACTGCGCACGGCATCACGATACCCCCCGGAAAGGTACGCCTCGACATCGCAGATCGGCCCAATTCGCGCCTTGAACGATTCACTCGCTACGGCCATTATCTCTCCAGCCTGGCGATGCCTGCGGGTTCACTCCCCTGCGACATCAATTACCTGGATCAGCAATACAGCGTGGTACCTACCCTGGATGGCCCCGACACAAAAAAAGGCGCGCCCATTTACATCCTCGACAATGAAACGCTGGTCTCCACCATCATGCCCAAGGAGGATCTGGGATTACAGAACTTCAAGCATATTCACAATGCTGCCCTGCGGAAGATCGGGACAAAGTTCTACATTATCGCACAGGCCTGGAATCCGGGCGATTTCAGCATCCTGGAGCAGGTGCTGGAGGAATGATTCCCTGCCCCCAGCACGGGAATCCTGATCGGGCGAGGATAGACGAAATTATCTTCTGACGTGGTTTCCAGCGCCTGATCGCTGCCTCTCCCACCCACCGCCAGTCCTCGTCGGTCACCCATGAACTCGAAGTCTTACAACAAGCTACTGGCGCGTGGCTCGCGCTTCCGAGTGCCGGCCGAAACGGCACGTCTGAAAGCATGCCCTGACGAATTATTGAACGAACTTAAGTGAGATGACGCAGGGTCACTGGCAAGATTGTGGAAGAAGACATATTCTAGGATGTCTAAACCAGACCGGTGTCAGATTAGGACAACACGCTTAGGAGGACCTTCGCGTATGGCAGCGATGCTTCCAGCGATTTTTCTCGGCCATGGCAATCCCATGAACGCCCTGCTGAATAACCGTTACACCGAAGGGTGGCGGCGCTTTGGGCAAGAAACAGCAAAACCCAGAGCTGTCCTAGCCGTTTCCGCGCACTGGTTTGTTCCAGGAACAGCGGTCACCATCACTACGGTGCCCAAAACCATCCACGATTTCGGAGGGTTTCCGCGCGAGCTCTACCAAGTGCAGTACCCTGCTCCGGGTGATCCCGAACTCGCCCGCCAAGTGCAGAAGATGCTGGCGCCCTTGCCCGTGAGGCTCGACGAGTCATGGGGATTCGATCATGGAACATGGTCGGTGCTTCGGCATGTTTATCCCGATGCCGATGTCCCCATCGTGCAACTCAGCATCGACGAAACCCAACCGGCGTCCTTCCATTTTGAGCTTGGCCGGAAGCTTGCCCCGCTACGCGAGGAAGGGATCCTGATTTTGGGAAGCGGGAACCTGGTCCACAACCTCCATGCTTACGCCTGGGGACAGCAGATAGCGGAGCCCTACGATTGGGCGATTCGCTTCGAAAACATGGCGAGGGAGAGGCTGATCGCGGGCGACATCCAGCCGCTCATCGAATACGAGAAGCTTGGGCGGGATGCCCAACTTTGCATTCCGACGCCGGACCACTACCTGCCGCTCCTGTACGTGATTGCCGGCCGGCAGCAGGGAGAAGTCATCAGCTTCCCGGTCGAAGGCGTGGATGGAGGATCCATCTCGATGCTCGCTGTGCAGGTCGGATAACAGGCCAGCGGGTAGGCCACAAGCCTCGCGGCCATTAACTTTGCGTAAGCCGCGATGGGCGCGGGGCGCATCCGTCAGGGGACCCCATGGGACAAAAGAGTCTGAGCCGCCACGAGCTACCCCGGAAGCTGGGGTGGCTGGATGCAACCATGATTGTGGTCGGGATCGTCATCGGATCGGGCATCTTTCTGCTGCCGAACCTGATTGCTCGAAGCCTGCAATCCCGCGGGGCCATTCTTGCGGTCTGGATCATCTCCGGATTGCTTTCCTATTTCGGGGCCCTGGCTTACGCCGAGTTGGGCGCGATGCTTCCCGCGACCGGCGGGCAATACGTTTATCTGCGCGAAGCCTACGGCCCGGCGTGTGCCTTCGTCTGCGGGTGGACCTTCATGCTGGCCGTGCTGTCAGGCGGGATCGCTTTCCTGGCGGTGAGCTTCTCGATCTACGTCGCCCAGTTCGTTCATCTGACGATGGTGAGTTCGAAACTCCTCGCTGTGGCCCTGATCACCACGCTTTCGGCCGTCAATTACGTGGGAGTGCGAGAAGGCGCGGTGGTTCAGGTTACCTTCACATTTCTGAAGATCGCGGGCCTGGTCGTGCTGATCGGGAGCGCTTTTCTCAGCCCTCTCTCCGTGCCGGCGGCGCAGTCGGTGGTACCATCCGGGTTTTCTCTCCCGCACTTTGGCACGGCGATGATCGCCTGCCTGATGGCCTATAACGGCTGGACGTACATCAGCTTTGTGGCAGGAGAGGTGAAGCAGCCGGCCAAGAACCTGCCCAGGTCTTTGACCCTGGGGATGGTGGTAGTCATGGTACTGTATGTGCTCGCTAACGCCGCCTATCTGAAGGTCATGCCGATTTCGCAGATTGCGGTGACGGCGCGGGTCGGGGCCGCGTTGGCCGAGCGGACTATGGGGTCAACCGGCGCCCTGCTCGTGTCGCTGACCGTGCTGATCTCGATTATAGGGGCGATCAATGGCTGCATTCTCACCTCGGCGCGCATCCCCTTCGCCCAGGCCCAGGACGGCCTTTTCTTTCGCCGTTTCGGCCGCGTCCACCCGCGATTTGAGACACCCGGGTTTGCCATCGTGATTCAAGGCCTCTGGACCGCGGTCCTGGTC
>PMYF01000048.1 GCA_003171295.1 Acidobacteriota bacterium
TGGAACAAGAAATCCAGAATGCCGGCGCACGAACCCTTGGCGAGTTTTTCGCCGGGCTGGACCCACACGCTCAAAAGGTGCGTCGTCGATGGACCGCACGAAAAATGTTCCAAAATGAGTTCGAGAAGATATGGGAAGCACAGGTGATTCATTGTCCCAATCTATTGATGCCGGAACTTCACGACAAGATTGCCCATCTTCTGTTCTTCCAGCGGCCAATTGCCACGCAGTCACATTTAGTAGGCAAATGTGAATTGGAACCAGGAAAGCAGCGAGCGCCATGGGCGGCAATGGAAGCCCAGAGATTCCGCATTCTGCAAAAGGTGAACGATCTGAGGTTAGTCAACCCTGGGAGCTTGATTTCCGATCCACTGACGGAGGAGGATCGCCAGCGCCTGAACTCCCTTCTTGATCGGGAGGGAGATCAGACGTTCAAAGCGATTAAGAAGTACCTCTCGTTCCCTGCCGATGTCCAATTCAATCTTGAAAAGGGAGACGAGAAACGTCTACGGGGAAATCGAACGCAGGCGGCCATGCGGAAGGTGTTTGGTGACCGCTGGGACAGAATGAGCGCGGGGAAGCAGCATCAGATTGTCGAGAATTGGAGAAACAGTGAGTCCGATGAGGCATTGATCCGCGAGGCAGAGGAACAGTGGGCACTGGATGATACCGCAGCGACTTTGCTGTCAGAACAAATTCCGGAGCCTGGCTATTGTGCCGTCTCACTGACTGCAATCTCCAAATTGCTTCCTCTGATGCAGTGCGGTAAGTCTTTCAAAGAGGCGGAGACGGTAGTGTATGGCGCTCGCTTTTCGGGCGGTGTCGTATTCGATACGCTACCAGAGGTTCGCAAGCAGCTTGAGTCGCTGCGTAACCCAGCGGTTGAGCGTGCCCTTACGGAGTTGCGCAAAGTTGTGAACGCCATCGTACGTGAGTATGGAAAGCCCTATGAGATACGGATTGAGCTTGCACGCGAGCTAAAGAAACCTCGCCAAGAGAGGCTCGAAGCAACCAAGAAGAATCGGACTCGTCAAAGAGAGCGCGAGGACATTGCCGGCAAGATTCTGCGCGAATGCGGCCTATCGAATCCTTCCAGAAAGGACATCGAGAAAGCTCGCCTGCATGAAGAATGTGGTGGCATATGCCCCTACACAGGTAGACACATTCCCTTTTCGACTCTTTTTGATAACTCGGAATTTGATGTGGAGCACATTATTCCACGTAGCCGCTATCCGGACGATTCCTTCCAAAACAAGACCCTCTGCTACCTTCCCGAAAACCGTGATGTCAAAAAGGGGCAGACCCCCTGGGAAGCATATGGAAAAGATGAGCAGCGTTGGGCAGAGATCATGACTCGCGTCGGCAGTTGGAAGAACAGAGGGAAAATGGCCCGCTTTTCCATTCAGACTGAAGAGGCTCTTGGCGAGTTCAGCGCACGCCAAATGAACGATACGCGCTATGCGAGCGTTTTGGCTGCACGTTTTTTGGGGTCGCTGTACGGAGGCCGCGATGTTGTCGATGGAGACAATGCGCGCCAAGTAATCTTTGCATCCAGTGGCGCGGTCACAGCGACGCTGCGCAGTTCGTGGGGGCTGGAGGCAATCTTGCACGAGATCGTGCCGGCAGAGTCTGGCGAGTCTCGGGGGAAACCGCGCACGGATCATCGCCACCATGCGATTGACGCCATTACGATCGCTCTCACTCGTTCCAAAGTCATTCAATCGATGGCACGGACTGCATCTTTGGAGCCATGGCAAATAGATTCGAGAGCCTGGCGCAAGATCGAATTGCCTTGGCGAGACTTCGTTCCATCAATCCGTCCGCACATTGAACAGATGCTCGTTTCGCATCGGCCTGAACACAAGATGAGCGGAGAACTGCACAAGGGGACGAATTATTCGACTCCTTATAATTACAAAGGAAAACCCACGGTGCACACAAGGTGCTTGCTGTCGGCGCTGTCTGCTGCTGACATCGCAGGCGATGAAGTAATCGTTGACACTGCTGTGCGGGATGCCGTTCGCAAGAAGTTAGCTGAACTCGGAGGAAATCCGAAGCTATTTGATCGTCCTGAAAATGCGCCATGTCTGTCTGCCCGCGATGGACGCCTTATTCCGATCCGCAAGGTGCGCATCCGAGAGACCAAGAATCCAGTCAAAGTCGGCAAGGGCGTTCGGGAGCGATTTACGTCCTCAGGCGGTATCCACCACGTTGCCCTCTTTGTAACCCGTGACGAGAAGCGCCGGGAAAAATGGGACAGTGAGGTGGCGCAGGTGACCGAAATTTATCGCCGCTGCCCCCGAAATGACCACAGAAAAGGCAGGTCACAACCCGTTGTAACGGAATCTCCGATTTCCCGGCAATTGAAATCCGACCCGGAGGCCCAATTTCTCTTTTCGGTGATGAAAGACGACACGATCGAGGTTACTGACCCGAACGGAATTCACATCTTGCGTGTGAAGAAATTCAGCGATAACAAACAAATGTGGTTTGTTCCCGTGAATGATGCGCACGATGATACGCAACAGATGAAACTTGGCATAACATGGTCGAAGACTCCAAACTCTTTGAAAGAACTTCGTCCCCGAAAGGTTGTCGTCGATCTGCTCGGAAAGGTGCACCCGGCCAATGATTGATCGCATTATCGAGATCGCTAATCCTGCGCGACTGAGCGTCCGCGATTCGCAACTGGTCATCGAGCGAACACAGACGGAGCAGCTTTCGCTTCCCTTTACAACACCAATCAGCGAAATTGCTGTTCTACTGCTGGCGCATCCGCAGGTCACCCTCTCGCAGGCAGTTCTTTCCCGGATCGCCGAAGCCGGCGGTTCGGTAGTGACGATCGACGGAAAATTCCTCCCAGCGTCAATACAGTTACCAGTGCAAGCGCATTTTCTTCAGACAGAACGATTTGCCAAACAGATGCAGCTTTCTCTCCCGACACAAAAGCGTCTCTGGCAGCAGATCGTTCGCGCAAAGATCCGCGCACAGGGAGAATTGCTAAAGGAACTTCGGGGAACCGATGGCGGACTGGTTGCCATGGCGGCGCGAGTTCGCTCCGACGACGCTGGCAATCTGGAGGCGCAGGCAGCAAGACGATATTGGGGACAGGTATTTGATGATCCGAAGTTTCGTCGAGGTTCTGAGGAACCGAATCAGAACCGCCACCTTGATTATGGATACACAGTTCTGAGGGCCGCAGTGGCTCGTGCGCTCTGCGCGGCGGGGCTGCATCCATCCATCGGTTTGCGACATAAGAATCGTTATGATGCCTTTTGCCTGGCGGCGGACGTGATGGAACCATTCCGGCCTCTCATTGATCGCCGGGTCTCCCAGTGGATTGTCGATCACGACCCGGCCGAACCGCTGAGCACCACGGCGAAATCCTGGTTGATCGGTGCAACGACCTCGCGCTATGTATTTGAGCGCGAGGAGCGCTCACTCTTCGATATTCTGTTGCGAACAGCAAATTCCCTGGCAAGGTGCGTCACCGGGGAATCCAGTGAAATCGCGATTCCTTCATTGCTGGAACCATGCCGTGAGTCTGAATCGCGTCGGAAGGGTCCACAGAGCGTCAGACTGCAAGAACAGATCGAAACAGTCGGCTGATTATAGGGACTAGATGTTGATGCTCGGGGATGTTGAGTTGATCGATCATGAAAGGATTGCTTCTTTCTGCGTACCGGTCTTTGTGGCTCATCGCCATGTTCGACCTGCCGGTGGAAACGTCGGCGAACAGGCGCGACTATACGCGCTTCCGGAAGGCTTTGCTCAAAGACGGGTTCATGATGCTCCAATTCTCTGTCTATGCGCGCTACCTTCCAAGCGAAGAAGCCGCAGACGCCCATCGAAATACAATCCGGTCGGTGATTCCACCATTGGGGCAAGTGCGACTAATGACGGTAACAGACCATCAGTTTGGCAGGATGGAGGTCTTCTATGGGAAAAAACCGCGAGCACCGGAAGATATTCCAGAGCAGATTCTCCTTTTCTGAAAAAAGAAACCGCGCCAACCTGCTGCTTTTCAGCAAGTTCGGCGCGGTCTAGTGTACTTGAGCGGCGACT
>PMYF01000618.1 GCA_003171295.1 Acidobacteriota bacterium
TGGCCCACCCTGAAACCGAGGAGTTCAAGGAACACATCTCTCGATGCGCCGCACCTGGAAGATTCCGCCCTTTCCATTCCTCCGACGAATTCCGGCCCGGGTTTGCTGAAACTGATAGTGAGGTTACAACCACCCACCGGGAGAATCAAGGCGCACCAAGAGGCAATTGAACGAAGGAACGCCAGGTCCCGGCCGCAATAGAAGTGGCCACACGCCCCATCCGCAGGATGGCCCGCGCGCATGTTGTCACGTTCTCTTAAAGCCTTCTTCACCCAAGAATCACAACCGGCATGCACAATCTCATCTTCTACCACCATAGTTCACTCTGGACTGTACACAGGACGGCTCGGGGACTCTCAACACTGACGGCGTTATCCGAGTGCTGGGTCTTCCTCGAATACACAATGAGGAGGCTTAAATGTTAAGAAAGCTAGGTTGGATTCTGTTCGTGGCTGCTCTCTCGTCCGGCGTTACATTTGCTCAGTCCACCCTCGGAACAATTCTGGGGACCGTAACAGATCAAACCGGCGCTGTGATCGCCAATGCCGAAGTGAGAATCACGAGCACTGATGAGGGGACGCTACGAACGTTGACGACGGATACGAGCGGCAACTTTGAAGCAGTCAACTCCAAGCCGGGGCGCTACCTGGTTGAAGCCAGCAATCCCGGCTTCAAGACTGCCTCGGTTCCTGGCGTCGAACTGGGAGCGCGTCAGACGCTGCGCGTTGACGTGGTGCTGCAAGTGGGAGACACCACGCAAAGGATCCAAGTTGAGGCCCAGCCCGGGACCATCAATACAGAAACTGAAACGGTCTCCTCCGCTTACAACACCCTCCAGATCACCAACCTTCCGACCAACTACCGGGCCTCCGGCAATGGCAACAGTCCTTATTACTTGCTGGAGATTCTCCCCGGGATTCAGAGCGATTCCGGCGGCAACCTTTCCATTCAAGGCGGGCTGCAGTCTCAGTCGCAATTCAGCGTGGACGGGATTTCCACCACCGATACGACCGGCAACCAACCCCTGAGAAACGCGTTTCCTTCCGCGGAATCCATTGCCGAAATCAAGGTGCAGGGCGTAGGAAGCCCGGCGGAGTTTGGTGATCCCGGTGACGTGACCACTACCTCGAAGAGCGGTACCAACGGTCTGCACGGCTCCATGTTCTGGTACCACCAGAATGCGGCGCTCGACGCCATTCCCTTCGGCGCCACTTCCAAACCCGCCAAAATCGCCAATGATTTCGGCGGCAGTGCGGGCGGTCCGGTGATCATCCCGCACCTCTGCAATGGGACGAACAAGACCTTCTTCTTCGGCGCTTTCGAAGGCTTCCGGCTGCCGCGCACGGGGGTGGTGCAGAACGAAGTTCCCACCCAGGCCATGCGGAACGGCGATGAGTCTTATCTTTGTTCGTCAGGTTTCGACGCCTCCGGCGTTTGCAGGGACCGCGATTCGCTAGGCAATGTGATTGACCAGATCTACGATCCTTCCACAGCTCAGCCGTTCGTCGGCAATGTGATCCCGCCAGGGATGATCAACTCAGTGTCTCAAGGGATCCTCAAACTTTATCCTTTGCCGAACCATGGAACCGCCTTCACGAACAACAATTTCAATGTGAACCGGCCCGCGAATTACGACTCCAATGGTTTCGACGTTCGGGGCGACCAGTACTTCGGCCCAAAGCTCTCGGTGTTCGGACGGTTCACTTATAAAAACATTAACCAATTGGCGCCCCAGGAGCTGCTGCTGCCCTCCAGTTCAGACTACGAGAGGGTGCGCATGCTCGTCACCTCGGCGACCTACACGATCTCGCCGGGCCTTCTCAACGAGTTTCGCTTTGGATACACGAATGACAATTGGGGAAGCGCGAACCCGTTCGCAGGCCTCGCTTTCACGAATGCGCTGGGTTTGCAGAATATCAGCCCGACCATTTTCTTCAACGGCCTGCCCGAGGTCGACTTGCTGAACGCCACCAGCCTGAATGTTGACCGGATGAGTGGCAACAACCAGGCGCGCACCATCGAGTTTGGCGACAACTTGAGTTGGGTGAAGGGCCGCCACACCTTCAAATTCGGAGTTGACTCACGCTCCATCCGCGCCGCGAGTCCGCTGGGCTTTTTTGGCGCCGACAACTACGGCACCTTCAACTTCGGCAATACGTTTACCACGAATGACTTCAGCGACTTCCTGGTGGGCCTCCCGAACGGCTCGGAGCTGGACAAAGTCAGCCAGGATAATGACGGTCGCAGCCGGCACTGGGCTCTTTTCGCACAGGATAGCTTCCGCCTCACGCCGCGATTGACCCTGGAATACGGCCTGCGCTGGGAGCTCCACCCCGGCTATACCGACGCCGGCGGCAACATCGGCAATTTCGATAACAGCGTGCCGCTCTCGGGCCGGGTCGTCTATCCCGACGGCTTCGCCAACATCCTGGCTCCGGGATTCCTGCAGTCGTTCGACGCCTGCCCGAACCCGTCCATCCCCCTGACCGCGAGCGATCCCACCACCCTTAATGGCGCCCCCTGCACGCCGGTCCTTACCGCTTCTCAGGCCGGCCTGCCCCAGGGTTTGCGCACAACCTCGAAGCGCTTCCTGCCGCGGTTCGGTTTTGCTTACAAGCCGTTTGATAGCGGTAAGACGGTGGTGCGCGGCGGCATAGGCTCCTACGAGGCCGCCAGCATGGGCTCCATCTACTACGCGCTCACCGGAACGTTGCAGTCCGACACGCGGCAGTATGTGAACGTTAGCACTGCCGGCGCCCCGATTTTCACCTGGCCGCAAACCACCACGGGAGGCAGCGGCCTCGGCGCGCCCCAATATGGCCAAGACTACTTCGGGACGGCCAACGACATTCAATGGAAGGAACCCTATTCCCTGCAGTGGAACCTGTCCGTGGAGCGCGAGATTGGTTATTCGACGGGGCTGCGCGTCTCCTACATCGGCATGAAGACCACCCAATTGGCCTGGTCGCCCAACTACAACCAGTCGCTGCCCTCCACTATTCCTTACAACGACCAGCCTCTCAGCAGCCGCCCCTTTCCCAACTGGGGGGTGGTGAACACCCGGGCCATCGGCGCGACTGCCAACTATAACGCGCTGCAAGTCGAAGCCCACCGCCGTTTCGCCGCGGGGCTGACCTTCGACAGCACTTACACCTGGTCCAGGAACATGGCGGATAATCAGGGCCCCCAGGGCAACGGTGGCCTTTGCTCGGAGAACTCCTGCAACCGGTCGGCGGACCTCTATGATCGGCGCAGCGAGTACGGCAACACCTTTGGCCCGCGTACCCACAACTGGACGACTACGCTGATCTACCAGCTCCCCATCGGTACAGGGAGGCGCTTTGCCAACACTTCCAACAAAATCGTGAATGGCGTAATGGGTGGATGGCAGACCAGCAACATTTTCCTGATTCAGTCCGGACCCTGGCTGACGCCGCTGTTCAGTGGCGGTGATCCCTCTGGAACAGGCTCGGGGATTGTCCATGGTCGCGCCCAACATCCTGACCGCGTGGGCCCCTGGGCGCCTGCAAGCCAGACCGCAGGGGAGTGGATCATGTCCAGCGCGTTCCTCTGCCCAGGGCCCACAGCGAATTGTGCAATAGGCACAGGTGCGCAAGGGTCACCGGCTCCCATTGGCCGGTTTGGCACATCCGGGGTTGGCATTGTCGAAGGTCCCGGCACCGTCAACTGGGATTTCGGCATGGCGAAGAGCTTCGCTCTTACCGAACGCGCCAAGCTGAAGGTCGAAGTTTCGTTTGTCAACTTTCTCAACCACGTCAACCTCGGTATTCCGGATATGACGATTACCCATCCCAATAACCCCTCTCAGGGATTGTGTGGATTCGGATGCATCACATCGGCGCAGGGCTTGTACCAATTCGCCGGCGCCCGCTCCGGTCAGATCGGCGCGCGCATCGAATTCTGAACCTCCACGCCACTCGAATCCTCCAGCGCAGAGCGGAAAGCAATCCCTTCCGCTCTGCGCTCTTGTCACTGGCAGTGAGTTGCGATTCCCGCATCGAACGGCCAATCCCTTTGCCTTCTTCCCTAGGAAATTGCCCGCGAAAACGAATTTGAAATCGGAGTGATCCGTCTGGAGGTGGGAGGTTACTGCAAGAGCTGCCGTTCCACCCCGAGGAGGGATGGATCACCACGGGAAGCGCACAACGAGCCAGTGGAGCGGGTCGCGCAGAGCTGAATTGAAGGGATCTAAAACTTGGGGGGTTCCCAAGCGAACCTTTGGACAAGGGTTTGGGAACCCCCCGTGGACCCCCAACCGAAGTTGCGGACCCGGACGGCAGTATAGAATAAGCCCGCCAGGGTTTCAACCAAGTGAGGACATCATGCGTGGCGTTACCTGGCGGGGTAGCGCGGACCCCCGTTGTTGGGGTCCGCGGTTCTTCGTTAGGAAAAGCCGCAGACCTCAGCGACGGAGGTCGCTATGCTTGCTTTTCACTTTTGCCCTTTGCCTTTTGATTCTCTCTTGTGGCTCCCCCCCACTGCACACCCGACTTTGCGTTTTGCGTTTTGACTTTGATTTGTGGCTCCGCCGCGCCGGCAAGACCACGGCGCGGTGGAAAAGCCGTCCCGATAAATCGGAGCGCTGCCACCGCCAAGATGCCCGATTGCTTGTGACATAGCTGCACCTTGCACCCTGGAATGGCGAGATTCTGCTGGACGTCAAAACTTAGTGCCTACGGGTAGGCACCAAATCGAGGCCCCACTTTACAAGCCCCTCGCGATTGTGCCTACCATAGAGGGGTAGGCCTACGCGCGTCGCGACAATCCGGCCACCGGTCGGCGCTCATCCCGACACAGATCATCGGGACAGGTAGAGCGCTGCTACAACTAGGCCGCCGCCAAGGCTGACCCTGCCTGACACGGGAGGGGCTTTTACGTCCCGAATCCAAAAACCGGAAATGACGGAAAAGAGGTTGGCTGCGCGGATGGCTCCCAACGACGAAAACGCGATGTTCCTGAAAATGGATGGAAGATTCCCGCCTGCGCCAATTGTGGCGGCTCACCAACACGCTGGTCAAGGTCCGAAACGGGGCGCTGACCCAAAGAGATGTTAAAAATGAAGATCGACCCGGGGATGTGTATGAAAATAAAGGAGAGAGTGACATAATGGCCGATAATTGGTCGGGCTTTTTGGCAGAACATATGCAGGTTTCGCGATAATGGACGCCAATCGATCGGGTTTTTTGGCCGAAATTGCACCGAGGGCGCGATAATCGGGGCGAAATAGCGCCTTTAGAGCCTATGAAAAAGCCCATCGGAACTGTCATTCTGAGCCTGGATAGCCGAACGCAGGCTATCTGTGATTCCAGAAAGTGGACGCGGCAAGCGTGTGATGAATTTATTGAATCCAAACAGCTTACGCGTCCACTTTCTGGAGAGCGTCGGACGACCCTGAACGGGACGTCGCCAGGGGGAGAAACTTGCCGTGGAGCGGACGATTTGCGAAGCTGGAAGAGACGTCGAACAGCAGCTAAAGCCGTGGCGATGAGGGTGCCTTTGTGCCCGATGGAGAGCGTGGCTCCGGCTCTCATG
>PMYF01000254.1 GCA_003171295.1 Acidobacteriota bacterium
TCGCGGGCTATGCCGCGGCCACGGGCCAGGTCCTCAACATCAAGGACGCCTATCGCATCCGGAACCTTCCCTTCCGGCTCAATCGTGACTTTGACCAGAAGTTCGGTTACCGCACCCGCTCCATGCTGGTTCTTCCCATGAAGAACCAAAAGGACGAGGTGATCGGGGTTTTGCAGCTCATCAATTCCAAGAAACATACGGAAGCGAAGTTGTCGTCGCTTGCGGCGGTGGCGGAAGAAGTCGGCCCGTTCTCGCTGCGGAGCCAGGATCTAGCCTCCTCGCTCGCCAGCCAGGCCGCTGTGGCGCTCGAAAACAACTTGCTCTACCGCGATATTGAAAAGCTGTTCGAAGGCTTCGTGCGCGCTTCCGTAACGGCCATCGAATCGCGGGACCCCACTACCTTCGGCCACTCCGAGCGCGTCGCCAAACTTACCGTGGCGCTGGCGGAAACCGTGGACCGCATGGAGTCCGGCCCATACCGGGATGTGCACTTCACGCGAGAGGACATTCGCGAGATCCGCTATGCTTCCATCCTGCACGACTTTGGCAAGGTCGGCGTGCGCGAAGAAGTCCTGGTTAAAGCCAGGAAGCTCTACCCCTCNNGAGGAGAGCCGCGCGCTCCAAAACCTTGACGAGTTCATGCAGAACATCCTGCAGGCTAACGAGCCCACGGTGCTGCCGGAGAAAACCTCCGAGAAACTTGTGGAGATTGCGGGCTGGAGCTTCGCGGATCCATTCGGCCCGACCGAGCCTCTGCTCAGCCAGGAGGAGCTGCAGTTGCTCTCCATTGCCAAGGGTAGCTTGAATCCCGAGGAGCGCCTGCAGATCGAGTCGCACGTCATCCATAGCTTCCGCTTCCTGAGCCAGATTCCCTGGACGAAAGAATTGAAGCGCGTCCCCGATATCGCCAAAGCGCATCACGAGAAACTGGACGGCTCCGGTTACCCTTACCACATGGGAGCTGAGGAGATTCCCTTCCAGGCAAAGATGATGACCATCTCCGATATCTTCGACGCGCTCACCGCGCGTGACCGGCCCTATAAGCGGGCCGTTCCCGTAGAGCGCGCCCTGGCTATCATCGGCGAGGAAGTGAACTCGCGGCTTCTCGATCCGGTGCTGTATAAGCTCTTTATCGACGCGAAAATATACGAGCTCACCGCCGACGACTGAGGCGTTATCTCCCACCCAAGAAGGAACGTCAAAAGGCCAAGGGCAAAAGTTGGACGCTGGCTGGAGGGCGTTCTCACTCGCCTCACTGCAGGCGCAAGTCAAGGTGGCCGGGATCGTTCTGCGTGCACAGCGCACAACTTTGCGAGATAGAGACGACGGCGTCCTGCCTGCGGTTCCTAGTAGGGGTGCCACGCCCAGGTGGATTCGAAGACCATCACACCATGNNGTGGGTTGTGCCAATCCAGGTCAGGTGCTGGCCGCTGCGGAAGTCGGTGCTGGCGACGTCGGGCGCGCCGAGCGCGGCTTCCACTTCCGCAAGCGTGAGCGTCGCCCGGAGCCTCTGCGGGTGCCGCTTCCCCCGCGCGCCCTCCCCCGGAACATCGATTTCGTGTGCGGTGTCTTCCACCACAACCTTTTGAAAGAAGGCTTCAATCTTCCGCTCGCGCTGTGCCGCTTGGCGGGCGGCTTCCATGCGCTCCCCGTGCGGGAGATAAAGTTTATAGAAAGCTACGAGACCCGCCATGATGGTGAGTTGGATAAGGATGATGCGCCAGCGCACACGGCCGGAGTCGGAGATGTGCATGCAGGGAATTGTAGCGCCGGTCGTGCGCAAGTTGGCAACGAATCGGCGAAGACCGCACGCTACCAGGCAGTTTTCAGCAGCGGGCACGGGCGGATTCGCTCGTCCCGGGTGACCAACCTCGTGCCTTCCGCCCGTGCCGTGGCGGCGATGCGCCGATCCGCAAGGTCCTAAGGGGAAGTCTGCGAGGAATTGCGTGGCCAAGGCTGCGACTTGCGGCGTGGGGGGGTGATGTTGACGCCGGCCTCGTCGACGAGTGCCCGCACCCACGCTTTCACTGTGCCATCCCATCACGCGGCCGCGCGCGGTGAACCAAACTGGAGTTTCTCCACAGGTGGGGTGCGCAAGTCCCAGGCCAGCCCCACGGATTTCAGCAATCGGATGAAGCCGTAGGAGAGGTCAATCTCCCAGGGGCGAAGCCCGTGACGCGCAGAGGTGGGGAAGGCGTGATGGTTATTATGCCAGCCTTCGCCATAAGTCATCAGGGCCACCCACCAGCAATTGGTAGAGAGGTCGGAGTTGTCGAAAGTCCTGTAGCCAAAGGTGTGGCTGGCGGAGTTTACAAACCAAGTGCTGTGGTAAGTGATGACCAAACGCACGCACATGCCCCACACGACAAAGGGCCATCCCCCCATGAGGTATAACACCACGGCCAGCAAGGCGGACCATTCCAAATAGGTGCGGCCCATGAAGCGGTAGAAGGGCACGCGCAGCAAATCGGGGGTGTAACGTTCCGTGACCTGATTCCAGGCCGCTTGCTTGGGAGTCCACATCATCCAGAGGACGTGACTCCAGAAGAAGCCCTCGCGCGCGCTGTGGGGGTCGCCCGCGGCGTCTGAGTACTGGTGGTGTTGCCGGTGGTTCGCCACCCAGTCAATGGGGCCTCCTTCCATGGTCAGGCTTCCCAGAAAGGCCAAGGTGTATTCCACAACGGTGGGGCATTTGAAAGACCGATGCGTGAGCAGGCGGTGATAGCCGACACAAATCCCCAGACCCCCACCCAGTGCGTGCAGCAAGAGGCACACCCCCACCGCTACCCAGGTAGTTTGCCAGAAGGCGGCGACGACTCCGAGGTGGGCTGCCAGAAGGAACGCAGCCTTGATGGGAGCAAAATGATCTCGTGCGGGGACTGCCAGAACAGACGGCAGCGTTGCGGGATAGGCCATGTCATTCCCTCCCTGCCAGCCCGGGCGGAAGCCGGGGCCGGCTGTGATAGTCACTTTGTGTGAAGGTGCCCTGTTGATTCAGAAACGAATAAGGCGGGGCAACAGAACTCCCACTGCTGCCTCGCGTGATACAACTCGCCGAGCCCCCGGGAGACAATCCCCCTCAGGCAGGCAAACCTCCGCAACCTTCGACGATTTCCCAAGGAGCGAAGACTTCTTACCCCGCAGCGGCCAAGCGACCGTGACTTGGGGGGATTAGACGCGCTCGACGTTCGCCGCTTGCAATCCCTTCGGGCCCGTCGTGACTTCAAAACTTACTCGAGCACCCTCTTCAAGCGAGCGATACCCATCGCCCTGGATGGCTGAGAAATGCACGAATACGTCTTCGCCACTTTCACGTTGAATGAAGCCGTAACCTTTGGCGGCGTTGAACCACTTAACTGTCCCTTGTTCCTTCATGCTGCAAGCACCCTATTAAGTATGATTTGGCAATTTGTGCAGATGGCTCCGGCGGGGACGCCCGACGGCACCTGTAATACCTCGGATCGCAAATCTCCGGGCCGAACCCGGCTCGTATTTGCGAGACTCGCGGGAATTACAAAGACAAACTGCGGCTAGACCATAGCATCTTTTCCCTCAGGGCGCTATCACTAAAACACATTTCGCGGTTTTTGATCATCGTCAAGCTGTCCGGGTATTCAGTAAATATGAACGGGAGAAATTTCCACTCGCCGGAGTCAGGCTGTAGGCTCGACGGGCCCTTTTCTCACGTAGCCGGGCGGCTCCTCACCCTGCGGAGCCGGACGTTGGGGAGTCCGGGCGGAGATTCGCCCGATCGTTTTCGGGTGGCCGTGAGGCGGGGAAGACTCGCGACAGGACGCCGCGGGCAGGATCAGGCGCACCATACGCTCAAACAAAAAGTAGTCCCACGCCCAATTGATCAGTACGAAGAGGCGATTGCGGAAACCAATCAGTTTGACGAGGTGCACTCCCAGCCAAGCCAACCAGGCAGGAAAGCCTGTGAACGCGAAGCCTCCTACCTGGGCGACGGCTGCGTTGCGGCCGATGGTGGCCATCATGCCGCGGTCGTGGTAGTGGAAAACGCGCAGGGGTTTCCCGGCGTGACGCCGTTGAATGTTCTCCGCTGCCGTCACGCCTTGCTGGATGGCGACGGGTGCGATCATGGGCAGGGGCTTACCCTTCTCCTCCGAGCGGGCCAGGTCGCCGATCCCGTACACGCCCGGCAGGCCTTCGACTTCGAGGGTGGGCTCGATCCGAACTCGGCCGCTCGGGTCCCTGGGCAAGCCCCAACCGGCCGCTGCGGGCTCGCCGCGCACGCCGGCGGTCCAGATCGCGGTTTGTGTGGTGATAGACGCGCCATCCTGCAGATGAACCTCGCCGGGGTCCACCCGGCCCACGACGGCTTTCAGGCGCACCTCGACGCCCATATTCCGAAGCCGCTGGAGCGCGTAACCGCCCAGGCGCGCTGGCAAGGTGGGCAGGAGGTGGTCGGCAGCTTCCAGGAGCAACACACACGCGTCATCCAGATTGAGCTTGGGGAAATCGCGCCGCAACGGTCCACGCAGGAGCTCTGCCAGCGCCCCGGCGTATTCAACCCCAGTGGGCCCACCGCCCACGATGGCGAAGGTCAGGCGACACCGTCGGCTCTCGGCCTCAGGATCTTCGGCAGCATGCTCGAAGCAGCACAGAATGTGGTTGCGCAGGCGGATGCCGTCATCCAGCGTCTTGAGTGTGAATGCGTGGTCTGCTGCCCCAGGGACCCCAAAGAAATGAGTGACACTACCGGCAGCGAGGATCAGGTAGTCGTAGGGAACGGTGGTCACGGTGGTTTCGACGGTGCGGGCTGCGTGGTCGATCTTCCTCACGTCGGCAAGCAGAAAATCCACGTTTCGCAGGGGCCGCAGAATGCTGCGCACCGGGTAAACGATCTCCTCCGGCTCGACTTCCGCTGCCGCCACCTGGTAGAGCAGGGGAAGGAACGTGTGATAGTTATTGCGGTCGATCAACAACACCTGAAAAGCCCTGTGAGCGAAGGCCCGCGCAGCCCACAAGCCGCCAAAGCCGGCGCCCACGATCACCACACGCGGCCGAGCGTCGTTCATCGCGCCTCCCACTTATTAGATTCGAAGTCCAGCGAAAGAGATTCAGGCGGATAGGTGATTTGCAAGCCCTCGAGGCGCGCCCAGGGGGTGAGCGCGTGTGGGTTGCGGCGCGTGGCGCTCATGACGTGCTCGACCCGGATGCCACGCACGGTGAGGGCGTCCGCAATCAGGGAGCGGTGGCAGCGCCAGGGCACCGCCTCCGCGCACATGAGGGCGAGAGGTTGTTGACCTGCGAGCGTGACGAGTTTTTCCAGGCTCCCCTCGAATTCCGGCGTCTGCATGTAGTCCGCAAAGCCGCGGAAGCTGGCATTCCGCCAGCCCGTGTTGGGCGAATCACGGCGCGTGTGGCGCAGCCCCCCCAGCCCGGGCATATGCTGGTACTGGATCCCCGCCGCTGCCAGAGCGTCCGGTAAGCATTCCTGGTTGAATTGGGGATTGTGGCGGGAGCGCGGCACGGTGCGGATGTCTACCAGACGCTTGACCCCATGCGCCTTCAGCAACGCCATGAAGGCCGCGAGTGGCCGCGTCGAGTGGCCGATCGTCAGCACCACGAGCGGCGGTGCGAGCGCTCGCTTGGGCATCACAGGATTAGCTTAGCACGGCCAGACGACCGGTTGGTAAACGTCCGGAGCGGAAGAAATCGCGGGTGCGCGCCCATATCGATCGGCCTAGAGCGCCCCGAACTGCAGCGGGCTAAATGGGCTGGCGCCCCGTCGCTTCGGGCTCGGCCTGCGCTTCCTCAGCCAAGCGATTGCAAGCGTATGCCGCAGCCCGCAGTGGGACGGTGACGTGGACGGTCTCCCCTGCATCGTCCACATCAATGACCAGGGCGTCGCCGATCTTGGCGATCTTCACGTGTTCTTGCCGGTTGTCAATCTGCACCAATGGGCCGTCGGGGCAGCGCAAGAGCTCTTCGGTGGCGGCGCGGACGGTGGGCAGCCACGGTTGGAGTTCGTGCGCAGCCTCATGGATTTTTGCCTTGGGAACGAGCATGGCTCCCAGGGGGAGCAGCACCCCCGGCGCGATCACGCGGACGTGTTCGCCGCCGGGCTGCTTGGATTTGACCTCCACACGCACCGCTCCCATGCTGCTGAGGAAGGCGCCGGTCAGGGCGACAAAGGCAACTGAAGTTCCCAAGAAAGCCATTTTCGGGGTCATGAGATTACCTTCTTCCTGCTCGGGATCCGGGTCCCACTCGGGCCGGTCAGCGCGCTCCCTTCGTTACATCGGGGGGAGGGGCGGGGCGCCACCGGACGCCCCGCGGTTGCGGCAAGGCCAAACTAATCGGCCACGTTTCGGGAATCCACCCAGATGCGCACCGTGCTGTCAGCATCGTTCACGGTGACCAGGTCGATGCTCTGGTAATTGCCCAGAGCGTGAAGCGCAGCCAGTATGTCGATTTCATCCTTTCCACCCGAGAGCAGCGCCTCAACGACTGGAAAGGGGATCTTGATATCCACATTCGAGGAGTGTTTCTGCCCAGCAGCGTGGGAAGCTTTCCCGTTCTCGCCCTGCGCTTCCTGGACCTTGATCAGCATGAACCCCCCCGACTTCGCCACGCGGATGGATTCGTGCCGGGAATCCACCGTGACGTACTCATTGTCCTGGGCGTCGCGAACCGCCGCCAGCAACGCACGCAAATCCACCTTGTCGGTCGTGAGGTCGTCCACCTTGATTTTTCCGTCGCGAAGTTTGTCGGCCTTGATGGTCGGCAGCACTTTCTCCGCCAAGCTCAGCGGGATATTGATGCGGACATGTTCGCCGTCTTCTCCATTTTCGATGACTCGAACGTGTACCCAACGGTCAGCAGCGGCCGCCGTGGCCGCCGTCATGACCCACGCCATTACCATTAGTGCCCACAGGTTGCGTTTCATGGTCGTTTGACTCCTTCCTAGACCCATTTACGCGCCTAGTCGGGGGAAAGTTCCGGAATTATCGAGGGTATTCTGAGCATGGACAGCCGAAAGCGGCTATCCGCGATGTCAGAAACGGGTGCCCCGCGGGGTAAGACTGCAGGGTAGGCTTTTCGTGCCCTGCACCTGTCCCGATGTTCTGGATCGGGAAGGGCATAAGATCGTGGCCGGGGCAACGCCCCCGAGGAGCGCGGCGCTCGTTCCGCGATCCTGAAGGGATCGCATGACTCTGAGCCGCACGACGCCAGACTGGCGTGACGCCACCCGGATTCGA
>PMYF01000597.1 GCA_003171295.1 Acidobacteriota bacterium
ACCGGGACGGCGCTTTGGCGTCAACACCCGCGCCCATCCTCGACTCTACCGGATTTTGATGCGCGCATTCTACACGCATCGGCCCTCACTTCGTCCCCGGAACACTGAAATATTATTCCTGCTGCATGGATTTTCACCACGGGCTGCTAGCCCGGATTTCTTGCCGTACGGCAACATTACATAGGGGACCGTCAAAGTCGCATGCCGATGAGTCGCAGTGCATGGGAGTCGGAGGGAGCGCAGTGGTGGACGCCTGACTCATTCTCTACGATCAGTTGGCTGTCCAGTCCTTGGTGGTTGGGCTCGCGATGGTGGCCTGCCCGCCGGAAACAACCCTTCTGGCCTGGGGCACTTTCGTCATTGCGCTTCGAGCAACCTGGCGAACTGCTGGGCAGGCACTGGGTGGCTGAAATAGTACCCTTGCGCCTCGTCACATTCGCGGGCCTGAAGAAATGCCAGCACTTCAGGCGTTTCAACACCCTCAGCAACGACCCGCAGCTTAAGGCTTCGGCCCATGCTGATAATTGCACTCACTATGGTTGTCTCGTCGGGAGTGGTGGTGATCTGACGAACGAACGACTGGTCGATCTTGAGGGCATCGAGCGGAAACTTATAAAGATAGCTCAAGCTGGAGTAACCCGTGCCAAAGTCGTCGACCGCTACCTGTACCCCTCTTTCCCTCAGGGTTTGGAGGATCGATGCCGTGGACTCAACACGTTTCATAAGAACACTCTCGGTCAACTCCAGTTCGAGCAGTCTCGGATCCAGTCCGGTTTCGCTGAGGATTGCGAACAGATCTTCCAGAAAGTTCTCGTCCCGAAATTGTATCGCGGAGACGTTTACGGCCATGCTTTTTACAGGCAGGTCCGCATCCATCCAGGCTCGGGCTTGCGCGCATGCTTCACGAAGGACCCAGCCGCCGACTGGCAGAATGAGGCCGCAGTCTTCCACGACGGGAATAAACTGCGCCGGAGCGACCGATCCTCGAGTGGGATGCGTCCAGCGTACCAACGCTTCCGCCCCGGTAATCGCTCTCGTCTTTACATCGATCTTCGGCTGGTAGTGCAGCGCGAGTTCCTGTCGTTCCAAGGCGCACCGCAGATGCTCCTCAATGGAGTGCTGCTCCACGGCTCGGGCGTTCATAGCCGGTCTGAAAAACTGATAGCTCTGGCGCCCATTTTCCTTTGCCTGGTACATCGCGGTGTCCGCGTTCTTGATGAGCGTCTCCGCATCAAGACCGTCGTCGGGATAGACGCTCACCCCCATGCTGGAGGTGACGTGAAGATCGTGCTGGTCGATGGAATGAGGCTCCGCCACCGCCTGTAGCACTCTTCTTGCCGTAATGGCAGCATCTTCTGCTTGTTGGACTTCTTGAAGCAGCACGACGAATTCATCGCCTCCCTGCCGGCTTACCGTGTCCGGGGCGCGTACGCAATTCACCAGGCGTTTTGCGATGGATTGGAGAAGTTTGTCGCCGATCGAATGTCCCAGGGAATCGTTAATGTGCTTCAAGCCATCCAAATCCAAAAACAGTACCGCGACTTGGCACAGGTGACGCCGCGCCAAGGCGATCGACTGGCTAACCCGGTCGCTCAACAGCAATCGATTGGGCAAACCGGTTAGAAAGTCGTGCTGGGCCGAATAGGCCATCTGCTGCGTCATCGCCCGAGCCACGCTCACGTCGCGGAAGACGATTACCGCTCCGGTAAGCTGCCCTTGACGGTCGTGGATAGAGCCGACGGAGTCTTCGATGTGAATTTCAAAGCCGTCACGCCGGATGAGGATACAGTTCAACGGCAGGTGCCCGGTTCGGTCTTGCTCGACTGCCCGCTCCATCGAATTCGGGATGGGGTCGCGACTGGTGATGTCCACGGTTCGGAAAGCTTCGGCCATGGGCCGGCCGACCGTTTCTTGCAGCGACCAGCCCGTCATTTTTTCCGCGACGAGATTGAGAAAGGTGATATTTCCCGAGATGTCCGTGCAGATCACTGCATCACTGATGCAGTCCAGCGTGACTTGGACGCGTTCCTTTTCCGCGAACAACGTTTCTTCGATGATCTTCCGCTCAATGGCATAGCGCAGGGCTCGCAGAAGCTCGCGCGGCGCGATTTGCCCTTTGATGAGATAGTCCTGCGCGCCCACTTGCAAGGCTTGTACGGCCATCGACTCGTCGTCCAAGCCAGACAGCACCACCAAGGGGATGTGGGGCGCGGCTGCGTGGGCCCGCCGCACCGCTTCCAATCCTTGTACGTCGGGCAACCCCAGGTCGAGCAAGACAATGCCAACCGCACGCTCCGCAAGGTACTTCTCGGCGTCACTAATGCACTCCACGTGAGTCAATTCGATGTCGTGCGAGCCCTGCTCGTTGAACATCTCCCGGAGCAAACGGGCGTCTCCGAAGTTATCTTCGATGAGGAGAACTGTTTCGATCGATTGCTTGCTCATCTGCCTTGCCTCTGCTGCGGCAACTTGACCTTGGTCAGCCAGAAATCATTGAAGCTCTTCACGACACTTTCGAACGCGTCCAACTGTGTGGGCTTGGTGAGGTAGCAGTTCGCCTGGAGTTGATAGCTTTTCACAATATCCACTTCCGACTCGGAAGTGGTCAGGATAATTGTAGGGATCATTTTCAGGCTGCCATCCGCCTTGATATGAGCCAGAACCTCGCGGCCATCCATTTTGGGAAGGTTTAGATCCAGCAAAATAATATCCGGGCGAGGGGCATGGGCGGGGGCACCCTTACACTTCAGGAAGGCCATGGCCTCCACGCCGTCGGAAGCCACGTGCAGATGGATAGACATATTGGCATCGTGGAAGACTTCCTGTATCAAGCGGACATGACCGGGATTGTCTTCGACCAAGAGAACCTCTCTGGACATACCTTCTCCTTCCCTGGCTTTCATGAATTCCGCTCACCTCCTGCCAGGTCAAAGCGAAAGGTAGAACCGTGTCCGGGTTGTGACTCGACCGAGATGCGGCCGCCGTGCCGTTCCACAATCTTCTTACAGATGGCCAATCCAATCCCAGTGCCGGAGAGCGCGTCCCGTTTGTGCAGCCGCTGGAACATGCCAAAAATCTTTTCGAACTACTGCGAGTCAATTCCCAGTCCGTTGTCTTGAACAGAAAATATCCATTTCTTCCCGCCATTCTGGGCGGCGGAGATGTGTACCTGGGGACTCCTGGCCTTTGGTACTTGATGGCATTGCCGACCAGGTTCTGAAATAACTGAACCAGTTGAATATCGTCCGCCAAGACGGCGGGCAGGCGTTCGTGCGTCACCAGCGCACCGCTTTCTTCCATGGCGCCACGTAGATTGTTGAGCGCCTGCTGCAAGGCTTCTTCACTGGAGGTATCGACCAGATCCCTTCCTTTTGTCCCGACGCGCGAATAGGCCAGCAGATCATGGATCAACCGCTGCATGCGGTTGGCTCCGTCCACCGCGAAAGCAATAAACTCATCGGCATCAGAGTCCAACTTTCCCTCGTACCGCCTGGATACAAGCTGCATGTAACTGGCCACCATCCGCAGCGGCTCCTGCAAATCATGAGAGGATATGGAGGCAAATTGCTCCAATTCCTCATTCGAACGCTTTAATTCATCTACCTTCTGCTGAAGATGCGCTTCGGCCTCTTGGCGCGCGCTGATGTCGCGGATCGCGGCCGTCACCAGGATTCCCTCGGCGTTTTCCAGCGGGCTCAGCATGATCTCGATGGGAAACTCGCTTCCATCTTTGCGCCGCCCCGTCAGCTCAATCCCTGTACCAATCTGCCGCGCCAGCGCGTCTTCCGTGGATCGAAGACCGTCGGCAATCAGCCGTTCCGCGAAGCCCTCCGGAAGGATACTCTTTACATTCTTCCCGAGAAGCTCATCGCGGTGGTATCCAAACTGTTTCTCCGCCTGAAGATTCAGAAGAACAATTTCTCCGCCCGGGTTCACCACCACCATCGCATCCGGCGCCGCTTCCAGCAGCCCTCGGTACCTGGCCTCCATCTGCACCAGATGCTTTTCCGCATCCTTGCGCTCGCTGATGTCGCGGACGATACTTAGGGCAA
>PMYF01000495.1 GCA_003171295.1 Acidobacteriota bacterium
CCGTCCACCCCTCGCTTTCTACGCATTGCGGGCGATCAACTCAGCGCCCGGGAATTGACGGCGGTCGCAAGTGAGGTGACCGGAAAGGAGTTCCGCCTGTTCCGCGCCGGAGGTCTGGGAATGCTCGGCATGCTTATCAAGGTCGCGCGCACGGTCGCTCCCGGAGAGAAGGAACTTTACCCGGCATGGCAGGGCATGCAGTACATGCGTAACATGTTCGACGGCCGGGCAAAGCTAGAGCTGCTCGACAACGATCGCTATCCCGGTATTCGTTGGACGACTGCGCGGGATGTGCTTTCAGCGCATCACTACTGCGCAACTCAATCACCGCAGGTCCATACAAGGTTGGCAGGGTGAAATGACGGGGGACTGTGGCGGGATTGGAAAAGACTGCTTCTTGCGCGCCTCTTGGTCAGCACGCCCCGCCTTTCTGGGTACGGCTCGCAGGCAGAAACCGAGGATAGCATGTAGCCCTTCCCCCGGTGTTACGGCAAAACCTAGTCGATAGCCTCGCCACTAGGCTTACATGATCCTCACTTTGATCCTCACTTAAGGGCTAAAACAGCCTAAAAGGGACTACTTCCTGGGTCCAACGGTCCTGTAAAGTCAATGATTTAGCTACTTGCGAATAGCCTGAATCGGTTTCGTAAACCGAGGGTCACCAGTTCAACTCTGGTCGCCGGCTCCATCCCTTCCCTCGGTTATTCATCCACTTAGACGGTCCTCGTTTCCGTGACACTCTCAATTTGGTGCATACTCGGTGCATAGTCGCTCAAGAGAGTGCATCGCAGCCATCGTATCAGCCGAAACGGTCTTCACGTAGCTGTTCATCGTGGTCGAGAGATCAGCATTTCTGAGAATCGCCTGAATGGTCTTGTCAGGGACTCCCAGCCTGTGGAGATTCGTAGCAAGCCCACGCTGGAAGGAATGCCACCCGTGCCATTTCAGCCCAGCCTTGACTAGGGCAGGCCTAACAACACGTCTGGCGAGATTGGCGAAATTGAGCGGGGTCCCATTGGCCTGACGGGCTTGACGAGGAATCCGAAATTCAGGCCAGACCAACCGCCAACCTGCGCAAGTGAGAGCCTCATCTGTTTGTCTCAGCCCAGGGGACTCCACTTTGCGCCTTGTCGATAATTTTATGGAAACTCCGAAAACCATTGTGCAGACCATAACGCATCGCGATTATTACAAGCGTTTTTGATCACACTTTGGGCGTGATCTCTTTAGACGGGGCAGACCGCAAATAATTGGACTCCTTTTGGCCGTCGGGTTCCTCGCCTTTCAACTCTACTTCGGAATGATTCCGGCGGCCCATGCGATTTATCGGCTGCGTGGGGCCGTGGCCGAGTTTCCCAACGCTTGGCTGAAAGCCAAGATCGGCTTGCGGCAATTTCGCGTGCGGGGTTTGAAGAAGGTGCGCGGTGAGGCGCTCTGGGCTTGCTTGGCCTACAACCTTTCGCAGTGGGTGCGTCTGCGCTGGAAGGTAAGATTGGCAGAGGTACAAAGCTGAACGTGAAAACCTCCCAGGGCTCAAAGCCACGGCGGAAACTAAGAAGGTGACTCTATTCGACCGCCATAATTGTCCCGCCCGGTCATTCATCGGCGAAGCAAGGTGAAACCTTCGCGAAAATCCAGATGCTCGCCTCCGCCAATTGTTTCACAGCTTCTTCTTGATGTCTGCGACCCGCGAATCACGGCATTTTCTCCATCGCAATCACGGAAGTGTCATTTAGCAGCGCGGAGTGGCCGGAACCGGCAAAACGTTTCTGGATCGGGATCACACGCTGGAACATTTCCGCCAGGAGTTCTGGGTCCCCGCCTTGCTGGACCGGCAGTATGATTACGCGGATATCATTCCGGAATCGCCGTTTGCGGGTGAGTTTATCAAGAAGTACGGCAACGAACTGGTCCGCGTCGAAGGCGTAGGGAATGAAGGTGATCTCAAGCACGTTGACAACTTCCTGGACTGCGTGCGGTCGCGGCAGCAGCCCAACTGCCACGCGGACCTCGGGTACAAGGTCATGGCGACGGTAGAACTCTCCGTGCGCTCCTACCGGAATGGCAAGGTGTATTACTTCGATGCGGAGCGCGAGCAGGTGGTGGAAAAGGCCTGAGGGAATGGCTGCGACCCGTGGGGGCACGCATTGGCCGTAGCGATCATCGCCACTCAGGCTCTGGGGGACTTTGGAAGCCATCGCCGTTAGCCTTTCCAGTCGCGGGATGGCTGCTGCGTAATCGCCTTTGCGCAGGGCGTCCGTAGCGGCCTTTCTGAGCTCGCGCACCTCCTGAGATTGACCTGCAGGCATTGGTTCCTCTCGCCTGCTTGCTGGGGGGCAGGGTGCCAGCGGCGCGGGATCGCCACGATGAGAATTGCGCCGAGAATCGGTCCCGCCATGCATTCAGTCCCCTTGCCGGAATCGTATAGGAAAATGCCAGTCAACGGAGGCCCGCATGGCGACGAAACTCGGCATCTCAGCGGCGAGCAGGTTTACCGCGCGCCGGTAATGCGGAGGACCGTGGCGTAGCGCGGCTGGGCGGTTTCGGGCGGCGGAGGCACGGTTACCCGCAGTCCGGCGCCCTCTGCCCGGAACTTCAGCTTCCCGTTCTCGCCCAGGATCGTGACCTCGGTGCCGGCTGAGGGCTGCACATCCCTGACGAGGAACTCTTGGGCCGGGCGGTGCGGCAGGATCGCGTACAGTGCCTCACCCTTCTTCGTGAAGAACGCCTCGATGATCGCTGTGTCCTTGTCCTTGCGGTCCACGAAATCGGTCACCTCGTAGCGGGTCATGAACTGGTTGCCTGTTTTCATGTCCGGGACCTTGCCACCGCTCCACTGATGGGAGTTGCGCCAGGAACGAGTGCCGTAGATGGCCTCACCGTTCATTGCGAGCCAGGAACCCATGTCGGCGAGGCGCTGCTGCATGATCACGGGGATGCGGCCGTCCGCGGTCGGCCCGACATCGAGCAGAAAGTTGCCGCCCCGGCTGACAATATCAATCAGCATCAGAAGCAGCTCGCGCGAGGTGTGGTAATCCGTGAGCGACTCCCTGCGGTTGTAGCCATAGGAGTGCCCCATGCCGCGGCTCTCCTCCCAGGCGTGTTCGCCGCCGGCCAGGCCCGCCGTGTACTCAGTTGTGTAATATCCTCCGTGCTTATGCCTGGTCTCCTTACCCCAGCGATCATTGATGACCACCGCGTCCTTCACGGGCGATTCGTTGAAGAGCCAGGCGAGCAGCTCGGGGCTCTTCCACTCGGCGCTGGTCATTTCCCACTCGCCGTCGGAGAAGATGATGTCGGGCTTGTAGCGGGTCACGACGTCCTTGAACTGCGGCTGCATGTGATCGGTCACATAGCGCGGGCGGTCGCTCAACCAGAGGGGGTTGTACCACTCGTAAAGCGAGTAATAGAAGCCCATGCGCAGGCCCTGCTTGCGCACGGCCGCGGTCAACTCACCCAGCAGGTCACGCATGGGGCCGGCGACCGTGCTGTTCCAGGGACGGCCCCAGGTGCGGCTGGCCTCCTCGCTCGGCCACAGCGCAAAGCCGTCATGGTGCTTCGACGTCGGCACGATGTATTTCGCGCCCGAGCGGCGGAAGATCTCCGCCCACTGGTCGGGGTCGTAGAATTCGGCCCGGAACATGGGCGCGAACTTCTCGTACGTGAAATCGTCCCCATACCAGCGCTGGTGGAACTGGTAGGTCGAATTAGCCGTGCCATCCTTCGCCGCCTTTTCACGTCCTGTGATCAGGGAGTTCCAGTACCATTCGGAGTAGCCGGTTTCGCCTTCCTTGTTGATGGGGGCGTAGGCGGGCACCGAATATACACCCCAGTGGATGATGATGCCGAACTTGGCGTCGGCAAACCACGCAGGCATCGGGCGCCGGTCGAGCGAATCCCAATTCGGCTCGTACGGCCCCGCGCAGGTTGCGGGTCTGGTAAATGACAGCAGCAGAAGTGCAATAACCGTGAGTCTTATTCTCATGCCCGGCAGTATAACTCCTGGACCGGATTTCTCACCACAGGATTGGAAGGGCAGGGCGTTACAGGCTGCGGAGAAACTCGTAGGCGC
>PMYF01000142.1 GCA_003171295.1 Acidobacteriota bacterium
TTGCCGTCCCGATCCGTAGGTTTCACCTACGGCTAATGATGTTCCTCCTCTGCGGGGAGGGCCGAGGGGGCGCGCCGACAGCATCGTATCACTGCCCCCCAGCCAGCATTTTGGGCAGCCGCACGGAGGACCGCACTTCGCCGAAGCGTATGAACATCCAGTTCGCCAGCCAAAAACAGAGGGGGGCCAGTATGAGGCCGGCCAGGCAGTCCACAACGTAGTGGAACCGCAAATATACGGTGGCCACCCATAAACTCAGGATCACCGGCGCCAGAACCCAGAAAAGGCGGCGGGAGTTCTTCCAGGCGTAGAGCCATACGAGGAATGAGATTCCCACGTGCATGCTGGGAAAACAATCCCGCTGGATGCGCGCGACTTCCATAAGTTTCGTCCCCTGCCGGAGCAACGGGCTGAACTGAACCAGGGGAACCGTGAACTCATTCTTCAGCGTGTACATGGGTCCGATGGCCGGCACCAGGATGTAGCCTAGAAAACCAAAGAACGAGATGGTGACCAATCCACACATCAGGTTGCGAAAGTTCGAGCGCGGCCGCCGGAGATAGACAAAGCAGCCCACCAGAGGGCCGATGAAGGGGTGCGAATCATACGCCAGAGCCATCCAGGTGGTGAGGAGCGGCGTGATCAAACGCTGCGCGGCGACGCTCGCCTGGCAACCGAAAAGGCGCTGATCCCAGCCAATCAACATGGCATCACGGTCGTGGTGCACCAGGAGATGCGTAACATCACCCCAGAGCGAATAGTACATGGCCAGAATCAGCAGAAACGGAAACCAGTCCCTCACCATCTCGAGGTAAGGACTCCAGAACTTGCGCCAGTCCTCCCGGCGTTTCCAGTCGTATCGCCTGCCCCCAAGGGCCTGCTGCAGGAGTTGCTTCAGGCACAGCGCGACGATCACGATAGCGCCCATCTGCGTCCCAGGAAACACTTCCCCGCGGCCCTCGCCTCGTAAAAAAGCGAGCATGGCCAGATTGAGCAAGAAGAAAGTCAGGGCGATCAGATCTTCCAGCCGCAGGCTTACCGCAACCCGAGTCCTACCCCAGGATGACGCCCTACCGGGTCTCACCAGATGCGAGGGGTCGTGATTAATCAGGTTCGGCTTCACGTTCACCGCAATTCACATTCGCTCCGGGATTTCCGCGGGCCTGCTACCCCGGATTTCTCATCAAGGAATTTGAAGGGAGGGGCTCCCCCCCCAGGGATCGCCCGGGCGCTCTGGTTTCGGCGTACGAACAGGACACTCCGGTTGTCGCTGTACGCTTTCTGCCATTCCGGCGACGCGGCAAGCAGCGTGGCCAGCGCATCGTCGCGGCCGATGAGGCAGGACTGGATGTTATAAGCGTTCAACAAGAAGGGTGTGGTGGGCGCGAGCCGGGAGATGCTGAGATAATCCGCGAGCACGCCTGTCCGTTCGTAAATGTCGGCCCGGCCGTCGATGAACACCTTGTTCTGACCATCCAATTGCCAGATCAGGAAGCCGCCATCACCATACGTATTGTACATAGGCCGGGGCGCCGGATGTTGTTTCAGGTAAGCCACCGCCTTAACCGGCCATTTCTCCTCCAGAGCGCCTTCGAGCCTCGCCCTCGAGGGAAAGAACCACACGATACCGGCGACGGCCAGCACCATCAGGAGCGCGTTCAGAGCGTATTTGTCTTGGGCGGGTTCATAAGGCGGAATCCAGCGCGCCAGGATCACGGCGAGCCAGGGCGCGCTGAAAGGCACGAAAGCCAGAACGAAGCGCGCGTGCAGGCAGGTCGCAGCAATCCCCGCCAAGAGCAACGCCAACTCCGCCAGCCGCCAGGTGGGATGGAGGGTAACCTGGGCCAGTACAAAGCCAAGAATCAGAACCAGGAAGAGCTTCCCAAAGAACTCGCCAAACACCATGGGCTGCCATTCTTCGATATTGGCCACCATGAGGGGCTGAGACCAAGCCAGATCGAATGGGTAATACGCAAGCTGGGTGCCATAGGGTGTGAGGGTGAGCGCGACGAGACTCAGCAGCGCCACCAACTCCAGGCGCAGACGTTCGCCGGAAGTCCAGACTCGGGACCGAAGTTCGCCCCAGTGAATATGCACCAAGCCGCTGGCCGCATAAACCCCCAACACCCCCAGCCCGAGAACGAAGCTGCCGTGCGTGTTAACCCACACCAGGAACAGCGGCGGCAGCCACCACAACGCACCCGTGCGGCCCTCGCGAAAGCGCTCCAGGATGATGAGCGTGAGCACCAGAAACAGAAACGCCAGCATCTGCGGACGCACGCTGCAGACCAGATAGATAAACGGCAGGTGCATGGCGCACGCCACCATGGCCGCTTTCGAATTTTGGCAGCGCAGGGTTGCGACAACATAGAGGGCAATCAGGATGGCAGCCGCGAGTGCCAGATTGAGCGCCAGGATCCCCCGCAGCCCCCAAGCCTGCTCCACGGCCGCGAGGGGCAGCTCACCCAGCCATTGGTAGGCTATCCAGGGAGTGCCGCGGGCGGTGAAGGAGTAATGATCCGCCGTGGGCCACTGGTGGGTGGAAAGAAGCGTGGCGCCCACCTTGATGTGCCACCAGACGTCCGGGTCCACGGCGAAACTGCGCAGGTGCACAAAGAAGGCGCCCACCAGCACAACTGCCAGCATGGCCGGAAACGAGGACACCTGCTTGAGCAGC
>PMYF01000362.1:0-3884 GCA_003171295.1 Acidobacteriota bacterium
AAGAATCCCAGTATTTGTGGAATCAGGCAAATACAGAGATCCTTCCTTTGTTTCACTCTGGACCGCCTGGTTGTTCCTTGCACCCTGGGCGTTGCCCAGGGTTGTGATGGGCCGCCCCTTCGGGGCTGAGCCGCCAAGGCCTGTTCGGATATGTCCAGTTTTTCTACCAGGGACATAGAAACCTCAGCCGTGTGAGGTAGGGTCAGCCCTGGCGGCAGATCGTTGTGGCGGCCGACGCCTACCGGGAAACATGTGTAGAGCCGAGCCCCGATCGCGCGTTCTTTCCAAATTGACCATCGGGGCCGAGGCCCGTTCGGCCCCAGTGCTCACCCTTATAGACTACCGCCACGCACCGGGAGGCTGTCAATAGGATTAATATCCGAATAGCCTACGGGTAGGAACTATCTTTTGGAAAGATGCCTAATTGTCCGACAACGTTCCCGCGCGCAACCCCGCCACGCGTGTTCGAGGATTTCCGAGGGGATAGTAGGGGCGGTTCGCGAACCGCCCCTACGAAAGGCCACGTGTTCCGGCTCATGCCGCCGGCGGCTCCGCGGCATGGGGGGCGGATTGCTGAATCCCCAGCACCCCGAGTTGCGCGTGCACGACGGCGATGGCCGCCATGTTGACGATCTCCTCGACCTCGGAGCCGCGCGCCAGGACATGCACGGGCTTGGCCATGCCCATCAGAATTGGTCCCAGGGCTTCCGCGCCGCCCATCCGCATCATCAGTTTGTAGGCGATGTTGCCGGCCTCCAGGTCCGGAAAAATCAAAACGTTCGCGTCGCCTTTGACCATGGAGAAGGGATAATCCTCGGCGATAAGTTCGGGGACGATGGCGGTGTCTGCCTGCATCTCGCCGTCCACGATCAAGCCCTTGGCTCTTTCCTTGACGAGAGCGGTCGCCTTGCGGACTTTGTCCGCCAGCGGGTGCTGGGTGCTGCCGAAGTTCGAGAAGGAAAGCATGGCCACGCGCGGCTCCACGTCGAACCAGCGTGCGACCTCCGCCGAGAGGATGGCGATTTCCGCAAGCTGGTCGGAAGTGGGTTCAATGTTAACCGTGGTGTCCGCGAAGAAATAAACGTCCTTCTTCGTCGCGATTACATAGAGTCCGGAAACCCGCTGGACCCCGGCGCGCGTCCTGATGATCTCGAGGGCCGGGCGGATGGTCTCGGGGTAGTGCTGGCTGACCCCCGCGAGGAAGCCGTCCGCCTCCCCCATGTTGACCATCATGGCGCCGAAGTAGTTGTGGTTGAGCATCCACTCCTGGGCTTCCGTGCGGGTAATGCCGGAGCGGTGGCGGAGCCGGAAGAATTCCTCAACGTAAGCAGGAAGCCGCGTGGAGCGCGAGGGCTCAATGATCTCGACCTTCACCTTGCCCAGGCCCAATTCCTGGAATCTCTGTTCAATGACCGCCGGTCGCCCCAGCAGAATGGGCTGGGCAATGTTTTCATCCACCAGGCGGGCGCTGGCGCGGATGATCTTATCGTGTTCGCCCTCGGAGAAGACAATGCGTTTGGGCGCCGCTTTGGCACGATTCCGAATGTTCTGCATTACGGCGTAAGTGCGGCCCAGGCGCCTCTGCAATTGCTCGCGATATTCGTCGAGGTCGACCGCAAGTTGCGCTACCCCGCTTTGCATCGCGGCTTCGGCCACCGCGGCGGATTCCCAGATCAGCACGCGCGGATCGAAGGGTTTCGGGATAATGTATTCGGGCCCAAACTGCAGCCGGCTGACGCCGTAGGCGCGCAGCACGGAATCCGGGACGTCTTCCTTGGTGAGCTTGGCCAGGGCTCGCGTGGCGGCCAGCTTCATCTCTTCGTTGATGGCGCGCGCCCGTACGTCCAGCGCGCCGCGGAAGATGAAGGGGAATCCCAGCACGTTGTTGACCTGGTTCGGGTAGTCGGAACGGCCCGTGGCGATGATCAGGTCCGGGCGCGCTGCCTTGGCTTCGTCGTAGCTGATTTCGGGCACGGGGTTGGCCATGGCAAACACCACGGGGTGGTCCGCCATGGAGCGGATCATCTCCGGCGTAACGCACTTGCCGATGGAAAGGCCCACGAAAACATCGGCGTCCTGGAAGGCATCGGCCAGCGTACGCCGTTCGGTCTGGGCGGCGAAGCGCGCCTTGTAGGGATTCATGTTCTCCTCGCGGCCCGCATAGACCACGCCCTTGGTGTCGCAGAGGAGAATGTTCTCGCGACGCACGCCCAAACGAACGTAATGTTCCGCGCAGGCTATGCCCGAGGCGCCTGCTCCGTTGAAGACCACGCGAACTTTGCTGATGTCCTTGCCCACAACCTCCACGGCATTGAGCAGCGCCGCGCCCGAGATGATGGCAGTCCCGTGCTGATCGTCGTGAAAGACGGGGATCGACATCGTCTTGCGCAGGGTCTGTTCAATTTGGAAGCACTCGGGGGCCTTGATATCCTCCAGGTTGATGCCTCCGAAAGTCGGCTCCAGAAGTTGGCAAAGCCGGATCACGTCATCGGGGTCTTCGGAATTCACTTCCAGGTCGAAGACATCGATATCCGCGAAGCGTTTGAAGAGCACCCCTTTGCCTTCCATCACCGGTTTGCCGGCCAGCGCGCCGATATTGCCCAGGCCCAAAACCGCGGTGCCGTTTGAGATGACCGCCACCAGGTTCCCACGGGCGGTGTAATCGAAGGCCAGTTCGGGCTTCTTATGGATCTCCAGGCAGGGTTCCGCGACCCCAGGTGTATAGGCTAGACTCAAATCCCACTGGGTTCGGCAAGGTTTGGTGGGTACGACTTCAATCTTGCCCTTGCGCCCTGTCGAGTGGTAGTCCAAGGCGTCCTGTTTGCGAATTTCCATAGCACAGCCCCCCTCAGACGGATGGTTATCAGGGCTTCTGTGTTCAACGTGGCATGAAGTGCCCGAAGCCCACTTCTTTCGCGTGGCGCCCCCAGCGTGATTTGGCGCACGCTCTTTCGACCGTCGGCATCGGCCATCATGCAAGGGTTTGCCCCGAAGTGCAAGCCCATGCAGAACCAGGGGGTACGGTCGCGTTGCGGAGCACGGTCGCACCAACGGATTCTCAACCCTGAGTGCTCCACTAAAAAGTTCACGCAGGGCTCCCCAATCCGATACAATCCTGCTCGGCGCTTGTCGCCATGCACCCACTGGCTCGTCGTCGCGAGGAGAAACCCTGTTATGCGCACGAATTTCGCAATTCTCATGCTTGCCGCGCTTCTGGCAAACCTGCCCGCTTCCGCCAAGGACGCGGGCGACCTGCAAACGATCTGGCTGGACGGAAGTTGGACTTACCAGCCGCTGGCTCGCACTACTCTCAAAGCGGATGGCTCGATTGTTGAGGACAAGTCCAACCTGCCGCCCTCCGGAAAGATGACGATTCCCTCCAATTGGCACCTGAGCGGCCTCGCGAACTTCAACGGTCGCGTGCGCTTCGAGCGGGATTTCGATTTCGATCAGCCGCCCGCCGCCGGCAGTCACGTCTTCCTGATCTTTCACGGGGTCGATTACTTCGCGGACGTCGAAGTGAACGGAACCCCCGTGGGCCATCACGAGGGCTATTTCCAGAGTTTTGAATTCGACGTCACGCCCCAAATCAAGCGAGGTCACAACCATGTGGCAGTCATCGTGGATGCGCCGCTGGAGGAGCCGGAAACCGTTTGGCCGGACCACAAGCGGATGATTAAGGGCGTGCTCTCGCATTGGGATTGCAAACCGGGCAGCGTCCTGATGAAAAGCGGCCAGGAGGGAACTTCGGCCGGTATTTGGAACGGGGTGGAACTGGAAGTACGACGGGTGCTCTGGTTGGGCGAGGTGAAGCTGCAGCCCTACCTCTACGACCGGAAACTTACCCCCGGCCACGAGAAAGACGAAGGAGTGGATGCCAAAGT
>PMYF01000362.1:3889-7786 GCA_003171295.1 Acidobacteriota bacterium
GTCCTGCCCATGGAGCAGCCTCACTTGTGGTGGACCTGGGATCTGGGGGATCCGTATCTTTACACCTGCAAGTTGGCGCTCGCGGCCCACAGTGAGACCGTGTATCGCCGCGACATCCACTTTGGTGTCCGCACCATCACCTTGGAAGAAAAAACCGGTGAGTGGCGCTTGAACGGCGTGCGCTTCTTCATTCGCGGCACGAACATCGTGCCCGATATGTGGCTGGCCCACTACACGCCGCCACGCATCGCGCAGGATATCAAGCTGCTTCGCGACGCCCATGTCAACGGGGTGCGGGTGTGCGTGCACATGAACCGCGACGAACTCTACCAGGAACTGGACCGCGCCGGCATCGTGGCCTGGCAGGATTTCCCCCTGCAATGGGATTACACCCACTCGGACGCCCTCATGCAGGAAGCGGCGCGCCAACTGCGCGACATGATCCGGCAGTTCTATAATCATCCTTCCATCATCACCTGGGTGTGCCAGAACGAATCCACCGCCTACAACGTGAACGTGCTCGATCCCTTCCTGGCGCGCGTGGGCGCCCAGGAGGATTCCTCGCGTCCCGTGCGTCCGGTCTCCGCTTTCAATGAGCACATCTATGATGGCTGGTATGAGAATGATTTTCACAATTACCGCACGGCGCCGCGCGGGCCTATCATCTCTGAGCTCGGGGCGCAGGCGCTGCCCTCGCTGGAAGAAGTGCACGAGATGTTTGGGGACTCCTGGCCGCCCGACTGGGACAAGCTGGCCTATCATGATTTCCAGTACAAACAAACGTTCCAGGACGCCAAACTTCCCATGCCCTCGAGTTGGCCAGAGTTTGTCGAGAACTCACAACGCTACCAGGCAGATCTTTTGAAATATGCCATCGAGCATTATCGTCGCGCTAAATACACGCGCATCGGCTCGTTCTTCCAATTCCAGTTTATCGATTGCTGGCCGTCGATCACCTGGTCTGTGGTCAGCTACGCGCGCCGGCCCAAGCTGGGCTACTTCGCCATGCAGCAGGCCTTTCAGCCTGTGCTCATCGAAGCTGACCTCGATCGCGCCGTATGGAGCCGGGGCAAAGACCCGCAGCACCTCGCCGAGGTGGGATTGAGTGTCCCCTTGGGTTTGTGGGTCATCAATGATGAACACCAGGCGCTTGCCGGCGCGGCCTATGAGGTCCATTTGCGCGGGCAGGGAAAGGATTTTGCCCTTGGTTCCGAAGCCGTGAAGGAAGCCATTCCTGCCGACGGAGTGGTGGAGCTCCCGAAGCTCTACTGCACGCTCCCCGCCGAGGTCTCGCCGGGCGGCTATCAGTTAGTCTTGACTCTGAAGCAGGGTGCGAAGACGTTGAGTGAGAATACTTATTCCATTGCGGTGGTGGAGTAGATTCTGCTAACCCTGGGGATCGGAGGCTGTCTCAAAACGCAGCACAGCCCGCTGTGCAGGCCGCGGGAAAACGCTTCACCGCTGTCATTCTGAGCATAGGCTCCGATCGTGCGCGCCCGGGTATGGGGATCTCCAAAGATTTGCTCTATCGCAGGCGCATCATTTCGTTTCGTTCTAGCACTTGCATCGAATCTTCGACCGCTTTGACCGGATGATAATGGGTGCGCAAATAGTCGCGGAGCGGCCCCAGATGATCACCTGGTTGGAATTCATGTGCTCCAGCGTCGAGTTCCGGACACCCAAGGACCATCGACACATGTTGGACATCGAGACTCTCGATGACATTGCGAACCTGCTCCGGTCGCGTGTAGTCAGTAGCTGAAAGGAATTGGACTTGCGCGGGACACCTGAGTCCGAGCAAAAAGTAAACCTCTCCCCCACAATCGTATATGAACTCAGTAGGATGGGTGTGGAATAGCAACCATTTATATTGCGCGTAGTCTGCGGGCCCCAAGAAGGCCACTCGACCTATGGGAGCGTCCAAATAAGCCCGCCACCTGATCTGCTTGTGCAACGCAGGGCCGAACAGCACGATTACGGCGCCCAGACAAATCACTTGGCGCGCAAGAGAGGAGACCTTTCCGGGAGAACTCAAAAACCACACCCAAATGATCAGCCCCGGGAGCGCGACTGTGCACAGTCTGAGGAAAGCTGGTGCCCGCGCCACCCCCACAAATAGGAACAACCCCATCAAGCTCACCAGCACCAAGCGGTCCCAGGGTTCCTCCGGCCTTTTCTTTGACTCACGCCAGCAACGAGCAAAGAACAGAAGGTAGACGAGGGGCAGGAGAGCGTGAATCAAGACCCACGAAGGCAGGCCGGCAAAGCCCTGCCAATGAGTCGGGCGAGGCAGGCTTGACATGTAGGCCTGAAGGCTGTTGGAGCTGGATTCCGCAGAATAGTACTTCATCCCAAAAATGACTGTGCTCCAAAGGAAGCGTCTCAAACCCACTGCCCAGATGAAGTACATGTTCAGCCCGAGGGTGACGGCGCTGAAAATACCAGCCAGGATCACTTCAGCTTTCAAAAGCGACCTGCCGCCTTGCCGCTTCTTCTGATGCTCCCACCAGAGGAAAATGGCCAGGCACACGACCGCCGCGAGTCCATGAGCCTGTGTGAAAAAAGCACCCAGGGCACAAAGGGCCGCCGCCCCTGCCACCCGCTTCGGGCTTCTCTCTTCGATGAGCAAGGCAGTAGCCGCAGTCACCGCGAGCACGCTGTACCAATGATGAGTGGCATCGAGCCTGTTTTGAAATGCCACGCTCAGAAACAGCACGCCCGGAAGGTACGCCGTCAGCCCGCTGAGGACTTTTCGCGAGATGTTGACGCAGAGCCACGTCAGGCTCAACCCTAATAGAACCAGCATGGCATTGGGGATCCAAGCACGGACACCGAACAGTTTGAAAAGGGTAAGATAAATCAATTCCGTAGCGGGAGGGGTGAACTGGAAGAACTCCCGGTAGATCATCTGGCCGCCAAGCATCCGCGTTGCGTTGTGCAGATAGTAGTACTGGTCCACCATGTGGGGATTGTAAATCGGCGTGGCGGGCAGAATAAATAGATCAAGGTAGAGGAAAGCCGCGGTAAAAAGGAGAAAACCGTAGTGGAACCAACCGGGAGGTTGCGCTTGGCTGACTTTCATATGGACACCGCGCCGTCATCTGGAGGGGTTTGCGGGGTATTCTAAGGATTTGATTTGTCCAAACGCACGGTACCCCCTGTTTTACCTCTCCTGAGACCTCCATAGTACTAAACTGCGGCCTTTCCAGCCGATGATTCCGACACCTTGCCTTTCCATGCCTCCCTCGTCCCTTGAGGGACACAGTCATGCACTGCACAGGCTGAGGAAATTTCCTTCGGCGGACTGGACAGGTATATCGCCGCTGGCTTTCACACGCCGGAGGTCGAGGCGCTGAAAGCTGACGGCAGAACGCTGCCCGCTGGCTACGAACATCAATGCCTTGTTAGCTTAGAATCGAAGGCAGGAGTCAGACTGCCAAGGGGCCGATGTCGACCCAGGCGCGCTTGCTTGAGGACTCCAATCCCTTTTCCGCAAGCTGCACGCCCTTGGCGCCTTCCAGCAGGTCCCAACGGAACGGCTCATTTTTCACGACGTAGCGCAGGAACAACTCCCATTGCCGCTTGAAGGCGTTTTCAAAGACCTCCTGCTCCGGTACTTTCTGCCAGCCGTCGAAATAGTTCAACGGACTGGGGACGTCCGGATCCCAAACCGGACGCGGCGTTGCGCCATAGGGCTGAATCCAGCAGTCTCGCAGCCCAGCTACGGCCGAACCCTTGGTGCCGTCCACCTGAATTGTAAGCAGGTCGTCCCGGCGGACTCGCACGCACCAGGAGGAGTTGAAGGAGGCGAGAATGCCGCCTTCGAGTTCGAAGGTGGCGTAGGCGGAATCGTCTGCCGTACACGTATACGGCGCCCCTCTTTCATCGTGGCGCTCG
>PMYF01000362.1:7836-12006 GCA_003171295.1 Acidobacteriota bacterium
CAGAGCATATCAATGATGATTCCGCCCCCGTCTTCCTTTCGGTAATTCCACGACGGGCGCTGCGCGGGAACGGTTTCGCCCTCGAAAACCCAGTAGCCGAACTCTCCCCGAACCGCGAAGATGCGGCCGAAGAAGCCCATATCGCGCAACCGTTGCAGCTTTAGCAATCCTGGCAGCCACAGTTTGTCCTGGACCACACCGTGCTTGATGCCGGCAGCTTTCGCCAGCCTGTAGAGTTTGAGTGCCTGCTCAAGATTCTCGGCAATCGGCTTCTCGCAATAGACGTGTTTGCCTGCGGCGATGGCCTTGCTTACCGCATCAACCCTCTGAGCGGTTGTCTGAGAATCAAAATAGATGGAGTAATCCGGTTTTGCGAGGGCTTCATCGAGGTGGGTGGTGTAAGGCAGGCCTCCCAGCTCCCGCGAAATGGCCTCGAGCTTGGCAGCATTCCTTCCAACCAGTAGCGGACGTGGGACGATCCTCTCCGCATCACTGATCTTGATACCACCCTGCTGCATGATGGCGCAAATGGAGCGGCGCAAGTGCTGATTCAGTCCCATGCGTCCGGTGACGCCGTTCATGATGATTCCGACGGAATGTGTGTTATGCGTATCCATATTCAAGCCTTTGGTTTTTCAATGCATTGGGATTGGGCGCCGGAAGGGAGTGCCGGAGCCTCCACGCCCGCGCGGGGAAGGGTGCCCTCCAATTCCTGGCGCCAATGCGCCACTTCGCCGGCGGGGCCGTAACAGTAAATCATGCGCATCGTCGTGGAGCCTGTGTTGGTGAGTTGGTGAAAGACTTTGGAAGGAATATATACGGCCTGTCCCGCCGTTAGCGTCGCCCTCTCAGCCCCTAAGCACATCTCGCCGGTGCCTTCGAGAACAAGGTAAACCTCTTCCTGCTCCTGATTGTGCCAGGGAACTTGCCCCCCGTGGGGTTCCAGCGTGACGTACCCTATCGAAAAGGCCTTGGCTTGAATAGGGCTGGCCCCTCCCACCAGATTTTGGGTTCGGCGCCGCGCTGGATAAGTGCGCCCAGGGGTTTGGCTTAGATCAGCAATAATCACGGCGTGTCCTCCCAAGTGCCAACCGGAATTTCCGATTTGAGCTTTCGCTTCGTCCCAGAGCATACACGAGCGACCCGGTTCGACTCAAGCTAAGCGGGTTGCGGAAGAACTCATTCCCGGTGAGGTGGCCGCGATCTAGCATCGCCACAACGCTAAGGGTTTCAGGGTCAGCACGGCGAGGTGAAGTCGCCGCGATAGGTTATTCAGCATTATTCCCGTGCTTCGCGTCCCGCCCTCACTGACCGCCCTGCGAGAGGTAGTCCAGCAGCTTGCGGAATGCCGCCCCGCGGTGCGAGACGGCGAATTTCTCTTCGGGAGAGATTTCTGCGAAGGTCTTACCCAGGAGAGGGTAGAAGAAGTAAGGGTCGTAGCCGAAGCCGCCCATCCCGCGCGGCTCGTCAATGATGACGCCCTCGGCGCGGCCTTCCACCACGGTCAGCACCTGCCCGAGTTGTGCCAGCGCGATTGCGCAATCATAGTGTGCCGCGCGGTTGAAGAGGGCGCGCGGCCGGGCCGCCGTGCCGGCTGGGGCGCGCCGCGCCGCTTCCACGCGATGCAATTCGGCCAGTAGCAGTTCGTTGTTCTGCTCGTCGTGGGCGTCGGGTCCGGCATAGCGCGCGGAATAGATGCCAGGCCCGCCTCCCAGGACGTCCACCGAAAGGCCCGAATCGTCGGCAAAAACCAGGCCCTCGAAGTTGCGGCTGTAATGGACGGCCTTCTTGCAGGCGTTTTCCTGGAAGGTTGCGCCGTCCTCGATGCAGACCGTCAACTCCTCGAAATGGGGGAGAGTCTCAACCAGGATCCCTTGGGGAATGGCTGCCTGGCGGAATTCCCGCAGCTTCCCAAGGTTAGACGAGGCCAGGTAAAGTGCCCAGGCTCCCATAGGTGGCGATGCGTCTCTCTCGCGCCATGATGGAGAGACCCTTAGCGCGTTAAGGGGAACTGCAAAATCGCTTTCTGAATTTCAATCAGTTTGGCGACAGCGGGCCGCGCCAACTCGATTAACTTGTTCAGGTCTTCCACGCTGAAGACCCGGCCCTCGGCGGTGGCCTGGGTTTCGACGAGCTGCCCGCCGCCGGTCATCACGATGTTCATGTCAACCTCGGCACTTGAATCTTCGGCATAGTTCAGGTCGAGCAGCATTTCGCCCCCCACCCTGCCCACGCTGATCGCAGCCAGATAATCCTTGAGGGGCAGACGCGTCAGCACGCGCTGTTCGAGCAGCTTTTTGAGCGCCAGCCCCATGGCCACGGAGGCGCCGGTGATGGAGGCGGTGCGCGTGCCGCCGTCGGCCCGAATCACATCGCAATCAACCCAAATGGTGCGCTCGCCCAGGGCTTCGAGATCGATCACGGCCCGCAGCGAGCGCCCGATGAGCCGCTGGATTTCCAGGGTGCGTCCGGATTGGCGGCCCCGGGTGGATTCGCGCGGGGTGCGGGTATCGGTAGCGCGCGGGATCATGGCATACTCGCTGGTAATCCAGCCACGCCCGCTCCCTTTTTGGAAAGATGGAACACCATCTTCGACCGAGGCCGTGCAGATCACCTGCGTTTCGCCCAGGCGGATCAATGCGGAGCCCTCGGCGCTGGAAATGAAATGGGGCACGATTTCCACCGGCCGTATTTCCGCGGCGGCGCGTTGGTCAGAGCGTATCAATTTGCCACCTGCGTAAAGCAGACCGCTCAGGGGTCTTGGTGTGCGCATAGCACCTCACGGGCCAGATTTAATGTGGGAGGGATCCGGGGTGAAGGCGGCGGTCAGGTCCGCGTGCCCGTCCAGGGTCTCCACTTCCTGCCCCTGGATGAGGAATTGCACTCTCTTCACCGAGGGGATATTCATCGTAATGGAATTCACAAGCGAATAAACAGCCAGGGTTTCGGTTTGGATGCCCGGTGGGAACTCGTTCAGCACATCGTTCGCGAGGTCCACATAGGCCGTGCCGTCGGGGCTGAGGAACACGGCGCGGACGGTGGTGGAGGGGGGCAAAACATGGCTCAGGCCCTGGTGCGAGCCTTCCGCCAGCGCCAGCACGACTTGGCGCACTCGGTCCACGTCCGTCTCGGCCCAGATGAGCGAGCGGTTTTCAGGCAGGAGATTGCCTCCGTCGAGAGAGGGAAAGTAGAGTGTGGCCGTCTGGCTGGGGCCCTGCTTCGATTGCAGCGCGAACTCGCTCAGCTTGGCGCGCGCCGCCTCCTCCGCGTGTTGGGCGGGCTCGATGAAGACGCGTTTGGCAAGCGTGCGCAGATAGAAGCCGGCCACTGCCAGTACGACGAGCAGAAGGAGGAGCAGGATTTTGGCGCGCCGCGACACGCTTAGGTGCCTCCCTTCTCAAGGGTCGCGAGCGCCTGCACGACCGAGGCAGCCACCTGCTGCTGAAAAGCCGGTTCGGTAAGGGCTGTAGCGTCCGTGTCGGTGGCCAAGCGGCCCAGTTCGATCGCTACGGCGGCGGCGTCGACGCTGCGCAGGGCGCGCACGGGCGCCGCCGCCGGGAGGTCCACCTGAACCCCGCTGAGGAGAGCGAGACGCTGCTGCAGCGCCAGAGCGAGCTGACGGCTTTGATCGAGGTGCGCTTCCTGCGCCTGCGCCCACGGGACGAAGGCGGAAGGCGGCGGTGCCGGGGAGAGAACCGGGGACGTGGGAGGCTGGAAGCTGAAGACCGTGATGCGCCGTGCCGCGGTGCCCAGGTCGCCGGCGTGGAAACTGAGAAAATAGTGGGTGCCCGCCAGGTTGGCGGCGAGGGTGCGTTGCTCGATGCTGGTATTCACATCGCCGGTGCGCGTCAGGACGATACGGTATTTGTTTGTCCCCAGCAGAGCCAGGCGCACTCGCGCCACGTATTGCGCCACCAGGTCTTTCTCCAGCACGCCATCGCGGCTGCGGCCCCCGGTTTCCGCGCCGCCGTGTCCGGCATCAAGCACGACGACGGGCAGCGGCGGCCCGGGAGGCACGGCCGGCGACTCCGCAACGGGCGACGCCGGTGCGGCAGATGGGGTGACGACCGCGGCGGGGGATGGGGTAGCTGCGGGGGGCGGCCCCGGGACCGCAACGGGGGGAGGCTTCAGTACATCCGCCAGAAGAATTTTTCCGCCCTCCGCCTGCAC
>PMYF01000810.1 GCA_003171295.1 Acidobacteriota bacterium
TTTCAGCCGTAGCCGCGGAGGCCGCACGGCGGCCCCGCCCGGAGCCGGCGACTTAAGCACAAATCCATGTTTTATTACCTCTATCTTAAACTCCATCTCGAATTCCACATCTTCAATCTCTTTCGATACATCACCTTCCGCACGGCCTTTGCCAGCATGACCGCGCTGCTCCTTTCGCTTGTCCTGGGGCCGTGGCTGGTGCGCAAGCTCAAGGAATTTCAGGTGGGCCAGTATATCCGGGCGGANNGGACGATTACCAGAAACTGCAGCGCCGCCAGAACCTGGGACTGACCGCCCGGGGAAAGTTTCTGTTGCAGATCCTGGTCAGTTTCGTTTTCGGGGTCATCCTGGTTTTCCTGTCGGCACGAGGTTATTACTCGACTACCCTGATCTTCCCGTTCTTCAAGCGCTTCCGTCCGACCTTTCTGATTTCGCACTTCCTGGGGAATGTCTGGACGTACCCTCTGGCGTTTCTCCCCTTTATCCTCTTCGTTATCTTAGTTCTGGTGGGTTCTTCGAACGCCGTCAACCTGACCGATGGCTTGGACGGCCTGGCGATCGGATGTCTGGTGATCTCCGCGTCCGCTTTGACGGTGCTGACGTACGTCGGCGGGCACGCCGTACTTTCCGAGTACCTCGACCTGGAGCATCTCCCCCACGTCGGTGAGCTGACCATTTTTTGCGGGTCGATGGTGGGCGCGAGCCTTGGATTCCTCTGGTACAACGCCTACCCGGCGGAAATCTTCATGGGCGACGTAGGTTCGCTGGCGCTGGGCGGGGCCATGGCCACCGTGGCCGTGATTGTCAAACAGGAACTGCTGCTGCCCTTTATCGGCGGGATTTTCGTGATCGAAGCCTTGTCCGTCATCCTCCAGGTGGGCTCGTTCAAGCTGCGCGGCAAGCGTGTCTTTCGCATGGCCCCGCTGCATCATCACTTCGAATTGCGCGGCTGGAAGGAATCCAAGATCATTGCCCGCTTCTGGATTGCCGCCTTGGTCTTCGCGCTTTTTGCGTTGACCACGCTGAAATTGCGGTGAGGGATTGGTGATTCCAGCCCTCCTGGGAAGAGGGCCGAGATTGGTGACTCCAGCCCTCTCCCTTGGGGAGAGGGTGGCCGACGAAGGAGGCCGGGTGAGGGGTCTTTCCAGGGGTCTTTCCCTTCACCTTAGTATGATGACTGAAAACTGAGAACCGATGACCGCTCGCTGACTTTGTTTGACGAAAGAGTTTATCGCGCATAAAATGCGCAATAATAATATATGGGAAGGCCGAAATCATTCCGCAACCCCATGCGCGTCAGCCTGACGCTTAATCGGGAAACCCTGGTTGTGGCTCGCCGGGCGGCGCGGCAAGCGCGCCGGTCGCTCTCGGAGGTCGTCTCGGAGATTCTCGACGGCCATTTCCGCAGAAACGGGCGACCCGATCGGCGGAGGCTGGCCTAATGGACGTGCGCGGCAAACGGGTATTGGTTGTGGGGCTGGCACGCAGCGGTGGGGCGGTGGCTCACGCCCTGGCGCGGCATGGCGCCAGGGTGACCGTGAGCGACCGCAAGCCCCCCGCAGAGTTCCGGGATATGCTGCCGCAACTTCTCAAGGAGAAAATCGGGCTCGAACTGGGTTCGCAACGCCTGGAAACGTTCCTTACGCACCAGGCTATTGTCATCAGCCCGGGTGTGCCTTGGGATCTGCCCTATCTCGATGCCGCGCGTGCGCAGAAGATCCCGATCTATCCCGAGGTTGAGGCCGCAACCTGGTTTCTGGAAGGAACGATGGTGGGGGTCACCGGGTCGAACGGCAAAACCACGACGACCGCGCTCCTCGGCGACATGCTCAAAGCTTCCGGTTTCCCGACCTTCGTGGGGGGTAATATCGGTAACGCCTTGAGTTCGGCTGTGGACCACGCCCAGCCCGGAACGATTTTCGTCACGGAGTTAAGCAGCTTCCAACTGGAAGGCATTCAGGAATTTCGCCCGGATGTGGCGGTGATGCTCAACCTGTCGCCGAACCATCTCGACCGGCATCCCGGGCTGGAAGCCTACGCGCAGGCCAAGCGGCAGATCTTCCGCAATCAGCGCCCCCAGGATTTTGCCATCTTAAATGCCGATGATCCATGGGTGAGCGCGCTCCGCACAGTCGTTCCGAGCCAGACGGTACCTTTCAGCCGCCAGCGTGAACTCGCCCATGGCGTCTTCGTCGCGGGGGGCAAGATCTACTACCGCGTGCGGCACCTGGAGCGCGTACTGTTCGAAACCCGCGACGTCACCCTGCGGGGCAGTTTCAACCTGGAGAATGTTCTGGCGGCCACGGCGGCGGCGTGCACACTGGGCGCGGATTTTGCCGCGATTCGCAAGGCGGTGCGGGAGTTTCAGGCCGTCGAGCACCGGCTGGAATTTGTACGTGAGATTCAGGGGGTGGATTTCTACAACAACTCCAAGGCCACCAGCGTTGACGCGACCGCAAAGTCGCTGGAAGCTTTCGAGCGCGGCGTCCACCTGATTCTGGGCGGGAAGGACAAGGGCGCGCCTTACACCCCGCTCCTGCCCCTCATCAAGGAACGAGTACGCACCGTTCTGCTGATCGGGGCCGCTGCCCCGGTAATTGCTGCGCAACTGGCGGGCGGGGCGGAACTCCTTCAGGCGGGCGACCTCGCGACAGCCGTGCGCGAGGCATTCCTGCGGGCGCGTCCGGGTGATACGGTGCTGCTGGCGCCGGCCTGCTCCAGCTTCGATCAGTTCAAAGACTATGAGCAGCGTGGCCGCCTGTTCAAAGAACTCGTCAAGCAGCTTGCCGGCGAGGTGGCGGCGGGCTCCCTGACGCGCCCGAAAACTCCGGGGGGAGGTGCGCAGGAGCGGCCGCCGGCCCCTGTGAGGTTGGTCCAAGCGGTTGAACCGGCGGTTGCCGGGAAGCCCGGGGAAGCATCCGAGCCGCCCAGCGAGGGCGAGGCTACCCCCCCACTCGCCCCGGCGGAAAACGGACCCAGGCCACTGGTCTCCGCGGCTCCTCAGTTTGTCGAATTGCGATATGTTTATGAAGTTGATGCCATAGAAATGCCGGCAATGGAATCACAGGTCGCACCCGAAGAGGAACCTGTAATCCTCCAGCGCGCCACCGGGGCGGAGGTCAATGGTGACGAACCGCTGCCCTTTGAAGTGCGGGCGGAAAATCGGGAGGGTGCTACGCCCCCCTCTGGCGGGAAAGGCAGCGCAAAGCGTAAGGGGCGTGAGAAGGCCGAAGACCGTCAGGGATCTCCGCCCCCGCCTTCAAAACCGCGGTCGCGATTGCCTGGAATGGATTAGCATGGCCAGACAACTTCAATCCGACAAGATACTGTTTGGCGCGGTGGGGTGCCTGGTACTTTTCGGCGCCCTCATGGTGTTTAGTGCCTCGGCGGTCGTGGCGGCGGAGAAGTACGGTAGCAGCTACTACTTCCTCTGGCGGCAACTGGCCTGGGCAGGGATAGGATTTCTGGCAGTGGCGGTCATGATGCATGTGGACTACCGGCGGCTGGCGAGCCCGCTGGTGGTTTTTCCCGCGCTGGCTCTCGAGTTCATTCTCCTCCTGGCCGTGTTGTTCGCCGACCGCAGCCACCATACGCATCGCTGGTTTCACCTGGGGCCTG
>PMYF01000624.1:0-137 GCA_003171295.1 Acidobacteriota bacterium
TTCGTCATCGAAGACAACGCGCAGGCGCTCGGCGCGCGCGGCCCGGACTTCACCCTGGGCGAGCTTTCTGACGCCATGTGCACCAGTTTCATCATTCAGAAAAACCTGGGCTGCTTCGGCGACGGCGGCGCAGTGGT
>PMYF01000624.1:215-369 GCA_003171295.1 Acidobacteriota bacterium
TTCACAGCATGGGTTACAACAGCCGCCTGGATGACCTGCACGCCGCCGTGCTCAGCGTGAAGTTGAAGCAGTTCGACAAGTGGAACGACCAGCGCCGCGGTTTTGCCAAGCAGTACGACGAGGGACTGAAGGGCACATCGCTCAAACTCCCCCA
>PMYF01000624.1:411-4290 GCA_003171295.1 Acidobacteriota bacterium
GAAGAGGTGCAGGCCGTCATCGACCACACCGTTGCCTGGGACAAGGCGCAAGCGGGAAAATTGAAGGCCGCCAGCTAAGTCCAATATTCAAGAAACGGGTCGAGCCGGCTTGGCCGGTCGCCCTGAGGTTTGATGGGACGTAGGGGCAATTCGTGAATTGCCCCTACGCGAGCCAGAACCAGGTTACGCGTCAGGAGCCATCCGTCATGAACTCAAACAAAACATACACCGTCGTCGTCGCCGGCATGGGCAAGCGCGGCGGCCATCATGCCGACGCCTTTCAGAAGAACGGTCGTTTCAAGCTGGTCGGATTGTGCGACATCGACGCCGGGCGCCTGGAAGCCGCGGCCAAAAAGTTGGGCGTGAGCGAGACGAGCGCGGACGCCGCAGCGCTGGTGAAGAAAACCCGGCCTGACATTTTCTGCTTCTGCACGCTGCCCGACCTGCGCCTGCCCATGATCCGCGCGGGCGTAGAGGCAGGCGCGAAGTTGATCGCCTTTGAAAAGCCGACGGCGCTTTCGACCAACGAAGCGCTCGAGATGATGAAGCTGGTGCGCGCGGCCGGCGTCAAAACCGTGGTCAGCCACCAGCACCGCTACGGCGAGCACTACCAGAAGGTGAAGGAGATTATCGCCAGCGGTGCCATCGGACGCGTGCACACCGTCTACGGCACCGCCACCGGCTGGATGATGCACATGCTGACGCACCTCATCGACTACATGCGCTGGTATAACGACTACGCCGAGGCCGAGTGGGTGGTGGGACAGGCGCACGGCAAATCCAAGTTCGCGGATAATCACCCCTCGCCGGACTACGTCGCCGGGCTCATCCAGTTTGCGAACGGCGTGCGCGGCATCGTGGAAGCGGGCGACGGCGCTCCCGACGTGCCCGAGGTCGATTACTGGTGGCGTAAGTGCCGCGTGGGCGCGCAGGGCACCGGAGGCTTTGCGGAGGTGCTCACGGGCGGCGGCTGGCGTGCCGTCACGCGCGACGGCGTCATGTCCGGCCCCGGCTGCATGGGCTACGAACACGACATGGGACCCTACGTGCAGGAAATGGCGGATTGGCTCGACGACGAGAAGAAGATCCACCCCTGCAACGGCGAGAGCGCCTATAAAGACCTCGAAATTATGATGGCCATCTGCCGCTCGGTCGTCGCGCGCGGAAAAATCAAGCTGCCCATCGGCCCCGGCGAGCCGGAACTCGAAGCGCTGAAGAAAGTGCTGCCGGATTAGCGTTAGGCGTTTCGCTCGCGGCAGCAACGTCAACCCGCTGGGCTGAAGCCGCGTTGACAGTCACTCCAATTCCCAGCCCCCCAACCCCCTCCTCAGCCGGGGAGGGGAGCATTGCTATTTTTAGAGCAGCCCGAGTTTTCCCAGGAAGATGGCGAGGCACACGACAGCGAGCGCCGCGCCGCCCAGGATCATCCACACGGCGCGTTTGCGCAGGCTGGACTCGAATTCTTTCTCGGTCTTCGAGGAAATCAAAAAGGTGGGCTCGTTTGTTCCTTTCAAGATAATGTTGCGGTCGTACTCATCCCGGGGGTTGGGATTCTCGGCGCAAGTGCCGGTGATGTCGTACATCTGGCCGGACACGAGGCAGTACTCCGTCAGACGATAGCGGCCGGGGGCGGTGCGGGTTTGCTGCCGGGCCGTGGCCGCGAGTTGCTCGCGCCCATAAGCCAGAGCGACCTGCCGCGCCTTTTCGGTCTCCGGATCCACCTGCGGCTCGGCGGCTCCCGCCAGGAGGGCGACCATTTGCAACATCTGCTCCGGACGCTGGCGAACCTGTGCCTCCACGGCCGCAGGGTCAGGCACGTGCTTGCCCGAAGCCATTAGGTGGGCATAAGCGTGGACGAACCGCTCGAGAGCCGCCTGAAATTCCTCACTGCCCTGCGGATGCTTCCAGACTTCCAACGCGAGGCTAGAAGTCTCTCCGCTCGGGTCTTGCCGAGCCAGCATACTCTTCATCATCTGGCTCCGGAAATCTTCGGCTCCGGCGCCGGCAGGGTCCGACAGGAAGTTCAAGAAGGATTGGCGTTCGGGTGAGTACGCTGGGTCGCCGCCGTGGCTGATGAGCCCAATCCCCCGCCCCACCATCTGCGGGAAGTGGCGGCTTTGCGCTTGCACAACATACTGGAGTAGCTCCGTGTCCGTGGCGGGCGTGGCCGAGACCGGGGCCGCACCTTGCGCCTGCGTGCTAGAGCTGAAGGAGGCGCCTGAGGACTGGCTGCGTACCTCGCGCGTGGAGCCACACGGCAGGTCCAGTTCGGCGTTCGTCGAGTCGACCAGCACGTTTCCCGAGGAATCCTGAAGGTAGAACTTCACGCTTCGCATGTCGGTAGCCGCATGCTTCCACTCGCCGCCGCCCCGGGATTCCGAGTGCCATTGTTCGACGACCACTTTGTAGAGGTAGCAGGACGTGTGCGTGAGGGGACTCGGGAGAGTCTCCTCGCCGAGCGCCTGGCCGCGGATTTGCACCAGGCCCATGGGAATGCTGCGGATGCGGATCTCGGGGGTGTCGGCCACCAGCCTATATTTGCGAAATTCGCGGAACCCCTTGAAAAACGTGTAAATGCCCCCGCCGAAGCCGAGCATCACATAGAGCAGCAGCCGCCCGTCGTCATGTGCCATTTGTTTTTGTCCTGAGGTACCTACGATATTAGCACACCCGCCGGAAAACGCGGCGAGGAGCCTTTCGCTGCGTCCCACGACACCTCCGCACCCGCCGCCGGCTCCAAGCGCAACCTGGCGTCTCAGGGAATCCCTGCGGCGCCAACTCATGCTTGTCACGCTGATCGCACTTGCCTTGGCAACTCACGTCCACCGAGCGTGCATATTCCCGAGCCCAGGAGATCAGGGCTCGAAGGCAGGCAACTGAGTGTATACTGCCCAGGAATCGTGAAGCCGAAATTGGAATCGCAGNNGTCTGCGCGCTTCAGATGGCGGCCTTGTCGTTCGGGCAGGGGACGCCGCCGAGTGTCGTCAAGAACCAGTTTCTGACGCTGGCAGTTGATCCAGGCTCCGGCGTGTGGACGGTGGCCACGACTTATGGCGGACATCAGCTCGATTCGGCTGCCAGCGCCGTGAACACTTCCCTCGGACTCTTTCGCAGCACCGATCAGCGCTTTGATCGAACCGCCAGCGCCGAACCCTTCCGCGATGCTCTCGGGTCCGGCCAGCAAGTGAAGATGGTTCTCACCGACAAACAAGCGGTGATCGGCTGGGAACTGGACCTCAAAGTTTACGAAGAGTTTGGTGGCCTGTGCCTGGACTGGAAGATGCAGAACACATCCCAGCAGGAGTTCGTTTTGAGAACTGTCAGCCTGGCGGAGGGACTCGGTGCCAAGCCGCACGATTCGAAGGGACCCCATGTTCTAAGCAACGGGTTCAATTCCTGGGCGACCTCGCACGTTGTCCCCGTCATTGCCAACGCTGCCGTGATGAGTTCCGATGTTGTGGCAGTGGACGATCCACCGCTGGTGGCGGGTTTCCTTTCCGCCGAGCGGGCCTTCGGCAGCTTCGGCTATGGCCTGCCGGATGGCCAGAATCCTTTCCTGCAGGCCAGCGCGGAATTCAACGTCGTGGTCGGCGCCGGCGAGGTTCGCGCTGCCGACTCCTTGCTGATTCTGTTTCCCCCCGACGCCATGCACGGACTGGAGAGTTACGCCACCGCGGTGCAAAAGGTCAACAACTTGACTCCCCTCAAGCGCACGAGCACGGCGTGGTGCAGTTGGTATGCAGGTTACGGGCGTGCCCGCCAGGCGAACCTCTCCGATCTTGAGCAGGCGATGTTGAAGAATGCCGAAATCGTCAAAACCCTGAAGCCGTGGGGAATCGACACTCTCCGCGCGGTCGATGACAGCAGTGAAGAATTGTA
>PMYF01000624.1:4372-4547 GCA_003171295.1 Acidobacteriota bacterium
ACACCATGCACTTTCTTGACACCACCAATCCCGAGGCGCTGGCCCACCTGAAAAGTATCTTCCAACGCGTTCATGACTGGGGATACCAATACGTCATGATCGACTTTCTCCAATGGCTGGCCCTCGGCGACCGATACCAAAACGCGCACCTGACGCGCGCCGAGGTCTACCGGCA
>PMYF01000112.1 GCA_003171295.1 Acidobacteriota bacterium
TCCCAGCGTGGTGAGAAACTCGGGCTGAACCCTTGCGCAGCGGTGGCAATTGGCGGAGTTCTGAGTCCATCGAACTACGAGGCGTTAATTGTCACGGTTGATGGCGGAGAGGGTGGGATTCGAACCTACCCACCCCGTTCTTTCTACGTTGGCCACTGCTGATGCGTGCTCCCGCGATACCGAAATGCCCGAGGGAAAGCTTGCAGCGTCCAGGCCGCTGCACAAAGCGCTGGTTAAATTCCTCAAGCTGCCGGGCGAAGGCTTCATGCAGATTTTGCTCGTCGCCTACCATCTCAGCTTTCCGGGGATACGGGAAGACTGCGACAGCAGCCTCACCGAGCTCAATGAACTCCGGCTCAGTGCAAAGGTATATCGAGTGCTTCCCCTTAGCCCGGCCAAAGACGTACAAATCTCCTTCAAGCTCCGCCCCGTGATTTCCTGCAACCAGGATTACGGGCGCGTGGTTAGGTCTGGGAAACCTGCGGGCTATGAATGGCAATGGCATCGCTAGGACTCCCGGCCAAGAATCCACCCTTCAATCTCCCGGATTACTCGATCGTCCGGCTCGCCGGGCTCACGCTGGCCAATGCACACCTGGAGCATCCCGAAGAGGCCGACCACCGCATCAAATGCGTCGTCCCCGCGCGGGAAGCCGCCTTGAATTTCCTTCCTGAGGCCGTCCTCAAGCGTGACGCTCTGTGCATCAGCCCAACGAAGGAGTGATGCTCCGAACTTTTTCCTGTCGTCCTTGTTGCGCTTGCCGCCGAGCGTCTCCTTGGGGAACCAGCCGTAGCATTGCTAACGAAGGGTCTGGCTAGCATTGCGTGGTCCGTTGGCTTCTTGGGGTCGGGTCTGTAGACGCTGAAGAGAAGTGGTCCGGCTGCCATTGCCGTCCAGGCTTGGGGAATGGCGGGCGTCAACAGCTAGAGTATTTACATAAATAATGTAGCTTGAAAGATGCGAACGCTTGTGGCAGAGTGGGGGCATGCGAGCTATACCTGTTCCCATCCGCAAGCGCATTCTCGAACTTTACGAGCGGGGCAAGAGCACGCGGGAGATCGCGCAGTTTTCGGGCTTCTGCGTGGCGGCGGTGCGCCGCGTGCGCCAGCAATTCCGGCAGCGCGGCACGTTGGATCCCCAGACCCATCGGTGTGGGCGCAAGACGCTGCTCACCGAGGAGCGGAAACAACGACTGCGCGAATTGTTGTCCGCGCAGCCCGATGCCACCCTGGCCGAGTTGGGCGCCCGCATGGACCGTTCTTTCCGCACTTCCACGATCGATCTCTGGCTGCGACGGCTGGGCTGGAAGTTTAAAAAAAACTCTGGCCGCCGCCGAATGCGACCGACCCGACGTGGCCGCAAGAAGGGCCGGCTGGCATGAGCAGTTGGCCGCCCAACCGGTGGCCGCTCTGGTGTTTGTGGACGAAAGCGGAGCTAACACCAAGATGACTCGCCTGCGGGGCCGTGCCTTGGGCGGCCAAAGACTGCTGGCGCGCGTTCCGCACGGGCACTATCAGACCAGCACGCTGATCTCCGGCGTCCGCCTGGGAGGTCCCTGCGCCCCCTGGTTGTTTGGTGGCCCGATGAACGGCGAGATGTTTTTGGCCTGGGTCCGGCAAGGATTGGCCCCCACGCTACGGCCCGGCGACGTGGTGATCCTGGACAACCTGGCGACGCACAAAATCCGGGGAGTTCGCGACTCCCTCGCAGCGGTCGGCGCGCGGTTGTTGTACCTGCCGCCTTATTCGCCGGACTTCAACCCGATCGAACCAATGTGGAGCAAGATCAAACAGGTCCTGCGCAGCCACGCTCCGCGCACCGAAGACGAACTGCTGCGGGCGGCCCAGGCCGCCTTTAACTCGATATCCACCGCCGATTGCAAAGGCTTCTTTTTTAGCGCCCAATACGCTACATAATAAATGGAAATGCTCTAGCCCCGCAGCGCAGCCCAAATCATGGCCAAACTATGGCTAACGACACATCAAAATGCCTCGGAATCCCTCACAATACGAGCAGTGGGAGACGCAGCCTTATGGCTGTCGAATCTGAAATTTACGGATTATTTCGGGAAAATTCTGGTAGGCTAAAACGGTTTCCTAAACCGTGGGTCGGGGGTTCGAATCCCTCCAGGCCTACCATCTTTTCAAGGAGTTACATCGAAACCCCCTTTCCCCGGCTACTTTTTCCGGCTACTTTAAGGGACAGCGGGTTGCTGTTTACGTTTTGACTCCGCTGTTTCGAGCTTCTGCCAGATTGCTTTTGAAGCCGCTTTCTGAGCCTTATCTCCTGGGTGCGAATAGATCATGTTCACACGGTCCTCCGTGTGTCCCAGTCGGTCCATACGGGTCTTCACATCCACTCCCTCGTTTAACATGAGCGAGTTGTTCAAATGCCGTAGGGCGTGCCAGTGAAGTTCCGGTATTTCGAGCTTGCGCACAAGCGGTTTAATGTACTTTGACATAAGCCAACCCAAGTCGATGGGCCTGCAACGTTTGCCAGGGAGTACCCAGGCATTGGGCTGGGCATTCGGAAAGTTCTTCTCTTTATAGTCCCTCAATACCTGCATCTGTTCGTCGGTAAGCACGACCTTCCGGTAACCTTTCTTGGTTTTGGGTAAAGTGCTTTTCCCTTCCCATACAGATTCCCGGATCAAGATGGCATTGTGTTCCCAGACGATTGATTCCCATCGTAGTCCGCGCAGCTCCCCACTTCTGCTCCCCAACCAGACCGCCAGCTGCCAAGCCATCTTGTGACAGGGGGCTTTTAACCCGTCCAGGATAGCGACAACCTGTTCAGCGCTGGGCATGACATAGGGTTTTTCAGGACCCTCGGCTGATAGCTTGACAAAGCGGGCGGGGTTGTATGTCAACCCGTGCCCGAGCCGAATGGCTGATGAAAAGACGCTCGACAGATAAGTGCGGTACTTCGCTGCCGTATTTCTGTTTAGGTTGGAGCTGTCGAGGTATTTTCGGATCTCCGCAGTACCTAGGCCATCGAGCATGCGTGCGCCAAACCGCGGGAGCCATATCTGTTTCATCACCCATTTCATGTCACGCGCCGTACTGGGTTTCTTGTCTTTCAGTTCGTGGTTTAACTCCTTCTTTTCCCCACCGTAGAAGTGCTCACGCCAGAAGCTCGCTAACGTGCGCGAGTTTCCAGCGACTTCCCGATGGTCATTCAGTTTCTTCATCCATTCGCGTCGGAGTTTCTGTGCTTCGCTCTTCGTGAGTTCTTTCACCCGTCCCAGGCTGCGTGAGGGACGGTGGTTTCCTTCTGTCCACTGGACTTATCAGCTCCCGTCTTTAATACGGAGGCTGCCTTGCCGATCCCGGCGTCGAGTCATTTTCACTCCTCCTCGAATCGCCGAGTCCAACTTAGAAACTGTACTGTTTTCTTGCGGTGCTAGCAAGTCCGCCACGAGCCGTCCGTCAAACCTGACATCGGTGTGCGTAAGCCGTGTATGCGGAATGTACTGAGGGTGACTCGGGTTGAGTCTCCGGTAAATAAAACTAGGGCTGCACTTGAGGCGTGCCGCTAGGTCAACAACGGTTAGCAGTTCGGTTTGTTGCAAAGTGCATGGTCACCTCGCGACAATTTTGCGGCTCTGCCTAGGAGCCTGTCGGAGATA
>PMYF01000781.1 GCA_003171295.1 Acidobacteriota bacterium
ATGTCGGCGCCTTCCAGCGCTTCAATGATCTTCTCCGTATCCTCCAGCGCCGCGCGCCGCCCGATTTCCGGGTTGCCTCCCGAACCCAATCCCTTGGTAAGCTTCGCGCCGAGTTGAATCTTCAGCGACGCTTTGGAAGCCTGCAGCGCCTGCGCGTCGGTGTTGGCCGCCAGAAAATCCACGCCCTTCACATCCGCTGAGATCATGCGGTTGACGGCGTTGCCTCCACCCCCGCCTACCCCGATGACTTTGATCTTGGCGCCGTTGCGCAGTTCATCCGAGAAATCCACCCGCAGGTCACCCATGCCGGTTTCACTCTCCATGATGGCTCCTTTGCCCTCTTTCTTTAACAGCCCGGGGAGAAGGGCGGGGCTTTACAGGCTGCGGAAAAACCCTCCCGTGCTGTCATCCTGAGCGCAGCGAAGGACCTCTGTATTTGCCGGAGAATTCAAATGCAGAGGTTCTTCGCTTCGCTCAGAATGACAGCGCCTACGGCTTCTCCCGCAACCTCTCAAGCCCAGCGCCACTTTCTTCATGCACCCATGCTGCGAACGCCTTTCCAGAGCCTCTCGAACAAACCCTTGGATTCGCGCGAGTCACGCAGCAGGCGCAGGCGGTTCCCGTGGATTGCCAAACCCACGGCCGTCGCAAACGCCGCGTCCGGGAGGGTTTCGCCCATACCTTCGAGCCCCGAGGGCACGCCCAGCCGGACGGGTCTGCCAAAAGCCTGCTCCGCGAGCCCGGCCAGACCGCCTAACTTCGCTCCCCCGCCCGTCAGCACGACGCCCGCCCCCAACTGTCTCTCACAACCCGAGCGGCCAATTTCCGCCTGCATCAATTCGATCAGTTCTATGGCGCGAGGCTCGATGACCTCGCTCAACATGGCGTAACTGGCCACCCGGGAAGGCCGCTCCCCCACGCCCGGAACCTCCAGCAACGTATCGGCGGGTTCGGCAGGGTCGCGCTCACCCCAGGCCTTTTTCATCTTTTCCGCCTCGGGAATCGGGGTGCGCAGCCCCACGGCAATATCGTTGGTGAAGTGCTCGCCGCCCACGGGAATCACGGCAGTGTGCTGCACCACGCCCGCATGATAGACGATGAGGTCAGTCGAACCGCCCCCGATGTCCACCAGCGCCACACCCAACTCGCGCTCGTCAGGCGTCAGGCAGGCTTCGCCCGCGGCCAGCGGCTCAAAAACTGTGTCCTGCACCTCGACGCCCGCCCGGTTTACGGCCGTCACCACGTTCTGGGAAGCCGAGGCGGACGCCGTCACCAAGTGAACATCCACTTCCAGCCGCGCTCCCTCCATGCCGACCGGGTCCCGGATGCCATCTTGAGAATCGAGCAGGAACTTCTGCGGCAGGACGTCCAGAAGCTGGCGATCCTCCGGCAAAGTGATGCCCTGAGCCGCCTGGATAACCCGCCGCAAATCGTCGCGTTCGACTTCCCTCGTCGCAGCGGAAGTTTTCCCCAAGGTGATCGCACCGCGGGAATTTACTCCCTTGATATGGGGGCCGGCGACGCCGACGTAGGCCGAGTCGATGGACACCCCCGCCGCGGCTTCCGCCGCCTCCACCGCCTTCTTCACGGCCAGCACTGTCAGGTCGAGATTTACAATCACACCCTTGCGCCAGCCTCTGGACTCGGCCACACCCAGGCCCGCGACTTCCAGCTTTCCCTCCTCGTTCAGCCGGCACACGAGGGCGCAGGTTTTCACGCTGCCCAGGTCCAGCCCGACAAGGATGTGATCTTTGCGCGCCAAGTCTCGGTCAGTCCTTTCGCTCGCCCGGGGCGGACGCCGCCGGCTGCGGGTTCACCACAATCTGGTTGCGATACCGCAAATCCACGGAGTCAAGTCGAGGGTTCGATTTCTCGAGTTCCGGGAGCAGTGCGAGGAAACTCCGGAAGCGTTCCAAGAAATCCTTGCGGCCGAAGTGCACATTCACCGTCTGTTGACCCAGAATGAGCAGAGCTTTCAGATCCTCGGGATCCCTCACGTCCACTTCCGAAATCATCCAGCCCGCGCGGGGAGCCTCCTCGCCCAGTTGTTGCATGAACTCCTGGTAGAGGGTTAAACGCGCCCGGCGCTCCTCCACACCGGCGAGATTCTCCAGACCGCTGAGCACGGGGAAGTCGAAGACGGCGTTCTCCGGCTTCTCCAGCAGCATGCCNNACCAGGAGGCCATGGGGCAGGAGGCGCGTGATCGCCGCCGTCCGCACCCAGGGCAGAGTTTCCACCAATCGCCGTTTGGCGTCGAGGGAAATCCGCAAGACATGGGTGCCCGGCCGGCGATTCCCTGTCAGGGGCAATCCCAGCACGCCAAGGACTTCCTCGCGTGAGACGAACCGGTTTCCCACCACCACGATGTCTTCCGGCGCGCTCAGTACAAACGACTGTGACGTAAGGGCGAAAGTAGCCAGCCAATACCCTATCCCACCGACGGGCAGTAGGACACCCAGGGAAAATAGCACCCAGCGCACGCGGCGCGAGATCCGCTTGCGCCGCACGGGGACAGCTTTCTGCCGTCGCAGATAGGGGGACTCCTCTTCGGGTTCCAACTCATCCGGCAGCGGTGGCGCGTCCTGTTCCAGCAATTCCATAGTCCTGGTCTGGAGGATCGGTTGGGCTCGGCCCCGCGCCCCGCAGACGGCCTGCGGCGCCGGGTCTGGTCCCCAATGGCGGTTACCTCGTAACGCCTCCTGCGCGGGGAACTCGGCTGTTAATCGCCTGCGCAAGCGCCTCGCCGATTTTCCATACGGTCCCTGCTCCGATGGTCATAATCAGGTCACCCGGCCGCGCCTCGTCCCGGACTTCGTCGATCACCTGCTGGTCGGACGGTGCGTAGCGCGCGTCCCTCGTCCCTAATTCGCGCATGCGCTCGACCAGGCGCGCGGAAGTTACACCCGGGATCGGCGCCTCGCTGGCGGCATAAATATCCAGCACGTAAACGCGGTCGCAACCTGCGAAGCAGCCGGCCAGTTCGTCCAGCAGGAACTTGGTCCGGGTGTAACGATGCGGCTGGAAGATGGGGATGAGCCGTTTCGCCCCGCGCAGGCGCGCTGCGTCGAGCGTGGCACGAATTTCCGTGGGATGATGGCCATAGTCATCCACAATAGTGATGCCGTCGAGCTCCGCCTTGATCTGGAAGCGGCGATCGGCACCGCGAAAGCGCTCCAGACCATCGCGAATCTGCTCGGGCCGGAGTTCCAGTTCCAAACCCACGGCGACCGCGGCCAGAGCGTTCTGTACGTTGTGCCGGCCAGGAACGTGGATAGAAAACGGCCCGAGAGTCTTCTCTTTCACGACCACGTCGAACGTCGAGCCAGAAGGCGTGAGCTCGTCAATCCGGCCCAGGATATCCGCGCCCGGGTCGAGGCCGTAAGTGACCGCACGGCGGCGAAGCTGCGACAGGAGTTTTTCCATCCGCTCTCGCCAGGGCCGGTCGAAGCAGGCCACCACGGCGCCGTAAAAAGGAACCTTGTTTACAAAAGAAACAAAGGCCGCGGTGATTTCCTCGAGGTCGCGATAGTGGTCCAGGTGCTCGCGGTCAATGTTGGTGACGACGGCGATCGAAGGCAGCAGGTAAAGGAACGAGCGGTCGCTCTCATCCGCTTCGACCACCATCAAGTCACTCTTTCCCAGCCGGGCGCTGGAGCCAAAAACATCCAGCCGCCCGCCAATTACCGCCGTGGGGTCGAGTTTCGCCTCTGCCAGCATCACCGCAATCATGGAAGTGACCGTGGTCTTGCCGTGCGAGCCCGCCACCGCCACGTTGAACTTCAGGCGCATCAATTCCGCCAGCATCTCGGCGCGCGGGATAACGGGAATTTGCCGCCCCTGCGCCTCCAGGATTTCCGGATTGTCCGCGGGCACGGCGGAAGACACCACTACCACCTGCGCGTGGCTCGCGTTGGAAGCCTGGTGGCCTTCGAACACAAATGCGCCCAGGCTCGCCAGGCGATCGGTGACGGGGGTCGCCTTCAGGTCGGAGCCTGATACCTGAAATCCCAGATTGAGCAACACCTCGGCGATGCCGCTCATCCCAATGCCGCCGATCCCGATGAAATGAATTCTTCGAATTTTTCCCAGCATGCTTCTGTTATCCGTTGCCCGCCCCCCACCCTTTTCGGGCGAAGGCTTCAACCAAGTCCGCGATGCGGGCTGCCGCCTCCGGTCGCGCCAGACGGCGGGCGCGGGCCCCCATCCGGTGAAGTGTTTCAGGAACTGCCCACAACCCGCGGATTTCCCCCACCAGCCGTTCCGGCGTCAGCTCTGACTGCACAATGAGGCGGGCCGCTCCCGCGCCTTCCATAGCCCGGGCGTTTTCCAGTTGGTGCTGATCCGTGGCGGCCGGAAAAGGAATCAGCAGAGCGGCCCTTCCCGCGGCCGCTAGTTCGGCCACAGCCGTTGCACCTGCACGCGAAACGACCAGGTCAGCCTGCTCGAGCGCCCCGGGCATGTCCATGATAAACGCGTGAACCCCGGCGAGAAAGCCTTGTTCCTGATAGGCCTTCCGAACTTCATTATAGTCGGGTTCGCCGGTTTGGTGGACGATTCTAATTGGTTCAGCATCGCTCCCAAGGAGCGGCAGGCTCCCGACCACCGCTTGGTTGATTGCTCTCGAGCCCTGGCTTCCCCCCACGATCAGCAACGTGGAAGGCAGCGTGTGCGGCCGGGGCGAAATCTCAAAGAACGCCTGGCGCACCGGATGCCCTGTCAGGTGTGCTTTTTCACCGTAGGGCCGCGCCGCCTCTTCAAACCCCACCGCCGCCGCACGCACCACGGGCGCCAGAACGCGGTTCGTGAAACCGGGCCGGGCGTTCGGTTCAATTAAAACCGTGGGAATATCGCGGAGCGCGGCTTCCAGCAGCACCGGCCCCGAGACATAGCCGCCTACACCCACCACCACGTGGGGCTGGAATTCCCGCAAAACGGCCGCTGCCGCCACCGCCGTGCGCGGCAGGACCAGGAGATTGCGCAGCTTGCGCCAGCCGCCAATTCCTTTCAGGCCCGCCGCGGCGATGGTGCGGAGCGGGAAACCCGCGGCGGGAATCAGTCTTGCTTCCAGCGGGCGGCGCGTACCCAGAAACTCAATCGTGTAGCGGGGCGCATTCCGGTCGCCACGCTCGCTACGGGTGCGCAACTCTTCCGCCACCGCGAGAGCCGGAAAGATGTGGCCTCCCGTTCCCCCGGCCACCATCAGGACACGCAGCGTGTCGCGGGAATTCATTGAATGACCCGGCTCGTCAGGGCCGCGTTTACCCTGTCATTCTCAGCTCGCATGTTGAGAGATATTCAGCAGTATTCCCACCGCCAGCAGGTTGACCACCAGGGATGATCCGCCGTAGCTTACGAACGGCAGGGGAATGCCCTTGGTTGGGAGCAGCCCCAATACGACGCTCATGTTCACGAGCGCTTGCCCCACGATCATCACCGTCAACCCGATCGCCAGCAGGCGCCCAAAGTCGTCTGGGCAGCCGGCGCTGGCGCGCCAACCCCTCAGCAGAATCAGGGCGAAGAGGGCCACCATCGTGAGGGCGCCCAGCAAACCCAGTTCCTCACCGGTCACCGCGAAGATGAAATCCGTCTGGGGTTCGGGCAGGAAGAAGAGCTTCTGCTTGCCTTCCATCAGGCCCACACCCGTAATACCCCCCGTCCCGATTGCGATGTAAGACTGCAGAATCTGGAATCCCTTTCCCAACGGGTCGGCGTAGGGATTCAAGAACGCCGCCCAGCGGTTGGCGCGATAGGTGGAATGGAGAATCAGCCAGGAGAGCACGGGTACCGCGGAGAGCCCGGCCAGCAGAAAATAGCGGAGCTGCAAGGCCGCCGCAAAAAGCATCGCCGTCGCCACCAGACCAAGCGCCAAGGTCGTCCCGAAATCGGGTTCCGCCAGCACCAACGCTCCCATAAACCCAGCCACCAGCAGGATCGGCGACAGGGTGTGCTTCGTATCATTCACCTGCCCCTTGCGAAGGTCGAGAAAGAAGGCCAGGAAGAGAGTGAG
>PMYF01000040.1 GCA_003171295.1 Acidobacteriota bacterium
CGGTGGGGGCATCCGGCGATGGCGGGAAGTTGCTATTTACTCAGTCGGAGCTGCCGAGGATTGAGCAGTTGGAAGACAAAAAAAGCCGTGGCGAGTAACCACGGCTCTATATACCTTTGAAGTCGCCGAGGTATATAGCGAAAAGGCATTGGTCTATAGACCTCGGCGACCCCCTCTTTTTAGCCCCGCCAGGGCCTCTCATTTTATTCGCTCAATCCGGATAACGCTCGCCCGGTGTGCGCGCAAGTAGGTGAGCGGGTGGAACATCCGTAAGTACCGGTGCGTTTGTTTGCGCGTCCTGAATCTCTTCCGAAGTTCCCATCCCAGACAGCTTAGTTTGTACATAACTCCTCCTTGGAGTTGAGAATATTTGCTATTTTTTCGACCCATTCCCGATCCTGTAGCCCGGATCGCTGCGCGTAAAGCCGATACGTCAGGCCGGTGGCGTTAGCGTGGCCCTGCCGGGCGTCGGCGACCTGCTCCGGCACCCCGAGCTGTGCCATGATGGTAGCGTTGGTTCTGCGAAAGGCGTGAAAGCCCTTCCAGGGTAGGCCGGTCGCAACCAGGGCCTCCGCGAGGTGCGCGGGGCGCGGCGGCGTCCGCTTGGATGTCTTGAAGAGGAATCCAGGACCTTGCACGCGGATAGTATCCGATAGTAAGACCTTCAGATGTTCGGAAATGCTGAGAACTCTATCGGACGAGGAGCACTTGGTAGTCTGGGTGACGCCGTTGAAGATTCCCCGGTTGACCAGCAGGGTGCCCGCCTCCAGGTTCACATTAAAATCCGCTAGTGCCAGAGCCTCCCCGATGCGGAGCCCTGTCTCTGTGAGGAGGTAGCACAGATTCGCCAGGGCTCCGGGCGCGTCCTTGGCATACCGGCGAGCCTCCTCGACGGTGTACCAGGGCTGTGCCTGGGCGCGCACCTGGGGCAGCGAGGGTTCGGGAACGGTGAGGATAAGGCCCTCGCGCGCCGCGCGCCGCAGAATGTTGTGTAACGTGCCCATGATACATACCACGGTCTTGGGACACAGCGTTTGGTTAAGGTCGTTGACCGCTGTTTGAACCACGCTATCAGTCAGGTTTGAAAGTTCGGTTTGTCCGAAAAACACCACGAGTTTCTGACAATGGCTCGTCATGGCCGTGACTGAGGCGGGCTTCATGGCGGGTAGGAAGGTCGTTTTCCATTTTGCGGAATAGTCAGCGAATGTCATAATCACTCCCCACCCACAGTACCAAGCCTCTGTCTGTTTGTCAAGTCCTATTTTGACGCCCTCGGTCTATTCTTCGCAAGCTGCGTAAAATCGATGGTTGACGTACTCGTTTTTTTCGTGGTCGTAATACTTGTGTTCGAATTCGCAGAGCTGATTATCCTGGCTTCTGCCCCCAGTGTACATCGCGGTTTCTCCGCAGTACGGGCAGGTTGCCGCCGTCCGCGCAAACGCCAGAGCACCGAGCGTCAGAGCACCGATTAGTACGGCGAGCCAAAGACCTTTTTGGATGCTCATGGGAACGCCTCCTCGTCGTACCGGTCCTCACCGTCGCCCGCGAAGGCGTTCAACGGCGGGCAAGCCTGCGGCGGGTCGTCGTCATAGTAGCCGGTGAAGACCGGCATAACGTCTATGTTGGCTAGGTCTTCCCGCCATTCTTCGTCGGTTTGTTCCACGTCAGGTATTACAGCGTTGCGGTCCACGGGGCCTCCTTTATCGCCAACCGGTCTATGAAGTCCTTTGCGGATTCGCAAGTTTTGTAGTACTCACCACCTCTTGAGGCTGTCATGTAAATGAGGGTATTTGGGCCTGCTTGAATGATGGTCTCAATCCGTTGCGTGTTGAGGTACGTGTCGTAGTCAATGAGTTTAATAAACGTTTGGTTCATTTTGCCTCCATCCAGTTTGCACCCGTTTTGGCCTCGACCAAAATCGGGACTACCATGCCTTTCACTTCTTCTTGCATCAACTCCTTCAGGTCCGCCAGGGCCTTGTCGCCTGCCTCCGACCGTGCCTTGCTGCCCGCCAGTTCGTCATGAATCGTTAAGGCTAGTGTGGCGAGCAAGCGATTTGAAAACAGGCCACACTCCCACGCCTTTACCATCGCTAACTTTGTCAGGTCCGCGCTGGACCCTTGGGTGTAGCGATTGAGGGCTTTGTGCGTCTCCGCGCGGCGGATGTTGTCTCCCCACAGCTTGATCGCTTCCTCGTGGGTGACTACAGGGGACCGGTTATCGCCGTATTCCGTATCTTTTTCCCACAGGTTGAATCGGGACCGGCGTCCTAATAGGGTGCGCATGTAGCCCTTCGCTTGGGCCGAGTCCGCCGCCTTGCGGGAAATTTCCTTGACGAATGGGACGCGCTGATGGTACTGCTTCAGCACGTCGTAGGCTTCTTGCTTAGGGGAGCCGTCCGGGTTTGCCTGCCCGATGTTCTGCGCCAGCATCCAAACGCCCATGGTGAAGGCCAAGCCGAAGTTGATATTCTTGGCATACTTGCGGGACAGGCCGGTCAACTCGACCACCATGTTGTGGAAATCCGTGGTGGGGTCTCTGATGTAGCGGTCGAGCGCGTCCTGGGCACCGGTGCAATTTCGCTTGACGGCGGCGTTCACAATCAGCCGGAATTCAATCTGCGAATAGTCAGCGGTGTAGAAGTCCATGCCCTCGTCCGGCAGGAACAGTGAGCGCAGCAGGGGCGCCAGAAAGGCGTCCCGCGCGGGGATGTTCTGGAGGTTCGGGTGGCTGTAGGAGAATCGGCCTGACTCTGTCCCGTACTCGCCCACGTCCCCGGCTCGCCGTAGAGGGTTGATTTCCGCGTGGATTCGGCCCTTGATGTTTTGGGCGAGGATGTAGTTTGTGACGAATGGGTTGCGCGCTTTCTCGAACCGGCGCGCGTCGTGCAGGGCCGTGAAGAAGCCTAGTACGGGGTCCAGTTCGTCCAGCCAGGACTTAGCCGCCTGGGCCACAATCCACTCCTTGCGGAACGAGGGCTGCCCGCTTGGGTAACTCGGGGTGGGGTCGGTCATCGGATAGGCCACGCCGAGCAGTTCGCACGCCCGCGCGATGTCCGCGCCAGCCTCGGGGTCCACGGGGAACCCGGCGATACCCTCTAGGATGCTGAGGGATTCGTCACGTTTTTGTGCTAGAATACGTGACGCCTCCTCGGCCTTTTCCAGGTCAACCCGCACGCCTAAGTCCTTCATGTACAATAACAACGGGGCCAACCGGCACTCCAGGTCAAACAGCCGGGTTAGGCCGTCCGCCTTAATCAGGGGCTCCTGCTTCTGGAGGATGGCCAAAGGCATGGCGGTGTCCTGAAGAGAGTAGGCCTCGGCGTGCGCCGGGTGGACCTCGCGGAAGTGCTTCATCACGGCTGGCCCGTACAGCCCCTTGAGGCCGTCTGTCGCTTTGGACTCATTCAGGTACTTGCGCCCGAGGGTCTCCAGGCTGTAGGAGAGCGCGGTCTCGTCGAGCAGGGCCTCGGCCCACTGCACGTCCCGCCACTTGGCCTGGGGCGCGCGCACGCCCGCGCACTGGAGGTAGTCACCATCGTACAGCGCCACGTTGGCACCGACTATCTCACCCTTGAAGTGCTTGAGTTCATCGCGGAGCCATGCCAGCGTTTTATCGGGGTCGCAGTTTGGCCCGGCCACGTGGGCTATGGGATAGTACCGCGCCAAGTCATCGTTTGTGCGAAGTCCAACACCCACGATGTACCCGTCGCGCCGCGAGCCGGGACCCTTGGTCATAATGGTGGGGTCGTGGGTCTCTAGGTCCAGGCTGATTTTCTTTGCGTCGCGAATGCGCGGGAAGTCCTGGGGTGGCCGGTAGCCTGCGGGCACAGCGGGCTGGGTAAGGTGCCGTTCAAGCTGGGCGAGTTCCTGGGGGGCGAAGAGGGTGCTCACGCTTGCTCCTCAACTATGGGCTGGGCCAGCTTAGTGCGCCAGTACGCGCAGCTCTTGGTGAGGGCTGCCCGGTATTCGGTGGTCAGGTTGTTGCCCTCTTCTGGCTTTTCAGGTTCCGGCAGGTAGGCTGCACGGCCTTCCAGGTCCGTAAAGTTGTATTCTTTGAAAAGTTCATCCGGGTCATCCGGCAGAATAACGCCGTGCAGCCGCATGCACACGGTTTTGTGGCTACTCTGAGCAAATAGAACGTTGCTGAGGGGCAGCGCTGGCGGCGTGGGCTCCAGGTTGGCCAGCATCATATCAAAAAACACTGGGTTGTTGTAAGCAAGACGGCGAAGTTTTTCAAGCGCGTTTGTGCCGATTTTTTGCACGCTGTTGGCGGTGTAGGGTCGGCGCCGGTCGGGATAAATCTTGTTCATTTTGTGGGCTATTGTTGGCCATGACGCTATTCGCATTATGCCTCCTTTCACACCTGGGGGTTCTCTTTTTTTTTTTTGAAGTGGAGACCTAGGTCGGCCCGGTTTGGTTCTGTGAATATGCCGGGCCTGCACCATCGGTCATAATTTGCCTAAACATCCGTGGCCGTCCACGGCCATGTGCGAGTAAGCTGCCTCCGTGGACGGCGG
>PMYF01000643.1:0-5969 GCA_003171295.1 Acidobacteriota bacterium
ATCGCTTACACCTCCCAGGCGCGTAATGGTTATGAATCCGATCTCTCCCGGCTGCGCGTCTACGACCGCGAGAACGGCAAAATCACCGATCTCACCCTCGGTTTCGATCAGTGGGTGGCAAGTTTTGCCTGGGCGCCGGACAGNNAGGCTCGAATGACGAACTCAGTGGGAGTCCGGACGGCAAGTGGCTGATCCTAACTCGCGGCAGCCTGACTCAGCCGGCGGAGGTTTATCGCGCCTCCACCTCCGACGGCACGCCTACGCAGCTCACCCATGCGAACGACACTCTCTTGGCAGAGCTCGACATGAACCCTGCGGAGTTCGTGAACACTCGTGGCGCACTGGGCGCCCAGATTCAAAACCTGCTGGTGAAACCCCCAGGATTTGACGCCGCCAAGAAGTACCCCGCCCTGCTGCTGGTTCACGGCGGCCCCCAAAGCGCCTGGGACGACGCTTGGAGCTACCGCTGGAACGCCCAGATGTTTGCCGCGTACGGTTACGTGGTGCTCATGACGAACTTCCACGGATCCACGGGCTATGGGCAGGAATTTGTCGAGGAAATTTCCGGAGACTGGGGCGGCGCGCCCTTTCAGGATTTGATGAGCGCCACGGACTACCTCGAATCGCTCCCCTACGTCGATCGCGCTCACATGGGCGCAGCGGGCGCCTCCTTCGGCGGCTTCATGATCAACTGGATTGCCGGTCACACCGACCGCTTCAAGGCATTGGTCTCACACGACGGCGACTTTGACAATCACAGCATGGCCGGCGAGACGGAAGAGCTCTGGTTTGATGAGTGGGAGTTCAAGGGATTGCCCTGGGAGAAAGAACCTGCCGCGTTGCGTGCGAAGTGGTCGCCTTCGAACTTCGTCCAAAACATTAAAACTCCCATGCTGCTCGTGGAAGGGGCGCGCGATTTCCGTGTACCCGAGGGCCAGGCTATGCAACTGTTTTCGGCGTTGCAGCGACTTGGCGTCAGATCCAAGCTGCTCTACTTCCCCGATGAAGGCCACTGGGTGCTGAAGCCGCAAAACAGTCAACTGTGGTACAAGACTGTGTTGGGGTGGCTGGATCAGTACGTGAAGTAGGCGGAAAGCAGTAGACAGAAGAGGGAAGAAGAAGCTCACACTTTGCCGGCTTTTCTGTGATCAGAAGATTTGGGATATGCCGACTGTGCTCAGAACCGGTCCTTATCGGATTTACTACTTCAGCCATGACTTGAATGAGCCAGCTCATGTCCATGTTGACCGCGAAGGGTTTTCGGCAAAGTTCTGGTTGCAGCCGGTAAGCCTAGCGCGTAATCTTGGATTTGGTGCGAGGGAACTGCGGAGGATCCAGTCACTCCTTGAAAACCATCAAGGGGAACTCTTGGAGGCTTGGCATGGGGATTTTGGCGACGAACGCTGATGAGCGAGTGGCAGACGTCAAGTTCACGGAGGACGAGATTCGCGTGACTTTGACGGACGGGCGTACCATCAGCGCGCCTTTGGTGTGGTACCCGCGGCTGCTGAACGCCACGAAGAAACAAAGAGCGAAGTGGCAGACCTGCGCCGCCGGCTACGGCATCCACTGGCCTGACTTGGATGAGGATTTGAGCACCGAGGGACTACTACGCGGCGCCCCGGCGCCACGTGCCACCGCAACGAAACCATGAGAAGAAAGCGGTGTGGGCCGTCGTTCGGCGTGTGCGCTCGCAATCAGGGGGACGAGGCCTCGCTCGAACTTCGGAAAATCTACGAGGGCGTGCCCAATCCCGAGTCCGAGCGGCGCGGCATGGTCCGAATCATTGATGAATCGGGCGAGGATCACCTCTTGCCCGACGGTTTCTTCCTTTCCATCGCCTTGTCACCAGTTATTCGCAGAGATCTGATCCATGAACGCGCCACAACAAGATGAGAATGGCCCCGGGACCGCGCTGGTGGATACTTCAGCCTTTCAGCGAATCTACTTCGACACATCAGCTTGGGGTCACATAACAGCTCTTCCTGACCGCAATCTGTTGACCAGTTTAATAAAACGCATGCGCCAAATTCCATTAGCCAGCGTCGTTTCGGTGGCAGAAATCCTTCGCACCCCCGACTTGGAGACGAGAGTGTCACTCTGTGAGACCATCCTCACTTTGCATCGAGAACGACCTGTTCTTGAGCAACCTTTGGTCATCGCGGAGGCTGTGGCAAATGCATTCCTTCGGGGCGAAACAGCACTTTGCTTGGAAAAAAGCCAGGCCGCAGGGTCGTTTTATAAAGCACTTTCAGACCCCCAAAATGCTCCTATCGAACAGGTCACGAAGTGGATAAACGACATGAACTCCAAATTGGAGAGGTTTATCCGAGACATCAGACCGCTCATGAAAGACGAGGTTACGAACTACTTGTCTTCTGAGGTCCTCGAAAGGGAGGACTTTCTCGCCCACCTCTGCATGTTCCCGACAGCGCAAAAACTCGGCCTCTCGGTGGATCAGGTACGAGGGCTTTGCCGAAGCACCGATATCTGGCGAGCACTTGCGGCGATGCTCGCCTACATCTTTCAACTTTATACAACTTCCGCGCGGAAAAGGAGGAAAAAGGATGGCAAGCGCCAGGACCGACCAGATGGGGCCGATATGTGGCAGACTTTGTATCTAGCGTGCGCACAAGTGTTCGTCACTGGAGACGTCTGGTTGCTCGAGGCGGCGACCGAAGTCTCGCGTCTGCTGAAATGGCCTCGTTGCACACTTCTCGATCTCGCCTTTCTTGATGGTCTGCGAAAGTTGTCGTCAACTGGTGGCGCTGGAATACGCATCTGTTCTGTTTGTGGTATTCCTAGGAGCGGAGCTAGGGGTGGCCATGCGGTTGTCAATTGAGGACTTCGAGTTCATGGAGATGAAATGAACCGCGACGAAATCATTCGCAAAAAGCAGGAATACCTTTTCACCTGCGTCACGACGTACTTTAAAGACCCGATGGTGATTGACCACGCCAAGGGCCAATACGTGTGGGACAGTGAGGGGAAACAGTACCTCGACTTCCTGGGCGGCATCGTGACGATCAGCGTGGGGCATTCGAACCCGAAGGTCACTGAGAAGATCAAGGCGCAAATCGACAAGGTCCAGCACACGTCTACGCTCTTTCTCACGGAAGCGCTGGTGAGCCTGGCGGAGAAAGTGGCTTCGCTTGCCCCCGGCAAGCTCAAAAAGTGCTATTTCACGAACAGCGGCACGGAAGCGAACGAAGTCGCTGTCCTGACAGCACGCATGTATACCGGCAATTATGAACTGCTTGCCCTGCGGCATGGCTACAGCGGACACTCACAACTTACCAAGTCGCTCACGGGGCTGCACACGTGGCGTAAGGCAGGCGTGATTCCTTTCGGGATCGTGCATGCGCCAGGGCCGTATTGCTACCGCTGCCCCTACGGGCTCACCTACCCAAGCTGCGATCTGCACTGCGCAAATGATATGGATGAAGTCATCAAAACCTCCACCAGTGGCCAGATCGCCGGCCTGCTGGCGGAGACGATTCAAGGTCTGGGGGGATTCATCGTGCCGCCCCCCGGCTATTTCAAGATTGTAGCCAACATCGTGCGCAAATATGGGGGCCTGTTCATCGCCGACGAAGTGCAGACGGCCTGGGGTCGCACCGGCAGGAAGTGGTGGGGGATCGAGCACTGGGAAGTGGAACCTGACATCATCACCAGCGCCAAGAGCATGGCTAACGGCGTGCCCATCGGGCTCACGCTGACGCGCCCGGAAATTGCCGACGCCTACAAGGGCCTGACCATTTCGACGTTCGGTGGCAACCCGGTGTCGTGCGTAGCAGCCAAGGCCACCATCGATCTGATCGAAGAAGAGCACTTGATGGACAACGCCGAGACCGTCGGCCAGCACTTCCGCGCGGGCTTGGAAGTGCTCAAGGAGAAACACCCGATCATTGGTGACGTGCGCGGCATGGGTTTGATGCAAGGCATCGAACTCGTCAAAGACCGAACCACCAAAGAACCCGCGCCCGACTTGACCAATCAATTGCTCGAGCGTCTGCGCGTCCACGGCCTGCTGGTCGGCAAAGGCGGGCTCTATGCCAACGTGGTTCGCATGTCCCCGCCGCTCAATATCTCCAAAGGCGATGTGGATACTGCGCTCGCGGCGCTCGACAAGAGTCTGACGGAAATCGGAGGGAAGTAAGTTAGATCAGCTTCGTGAATTCTTCAACTCTCACCCTCAGGTCTTCAACTATGCTTCGTAGTGTTTTTCGTTTAATGGCAACACCACTGTGCATGGGAATGACAACTCGGGCGTGGTCAGTAAGACGCGCGTAGATGGCATGGCTACCCGTTTGTCACCGGAACTCAAACCCCAGGCGCTCGGCGGCACGGGCCACCGCTTTACCACTGACGACGGGATACTTGGGACTCAAGCGGGAATCTCTATGGGTTTGATGAGGATGTCTTCTTCGGGAACCGGCAACCCATCTTCGATGAGGCTATCAACGTACAATTGGATGGCTTCACGAATATTCCGGACACCTTCTTCGATGGTCTCGCTCTGCGTGTGGCAACCCGGCAAGGTGGGACAGAAGACGTGGTAGCCACCTTCATCCTCTTTTTCAAAAATCGCCGTGAATCTGTGTGCCATCCGACACCTCGTTACTGGTATTTTACCGCAGAATGGGTTGCTGCCGTAACCGGAATGATACCAAGGCTTTTCATGGCAAAACCTGCTTGGATTGAGAGCCTTTAAGGTCCCCAATAAGTCCTCGCACCCCGGAAAGGATGGTCCTATGCCCGGAATTCCTGTTCTGCACGTTGAAGCCGATTGCATTGCCCGCGCGTGGGAAGAATCGCTGCTCCTGCTCCATCAGAAGGGCTGCGACCTCAAGACGCAATACGACAAGCCTGGCGACCCTCCCAGCAAAGACGCCACGATGATCATCACCATCACCGAGCCGCTCAAGGAACCGATGATCCACCGGGATTTCCCGGGCGGCCCCGAGGACCTGCAGGAATACGTGATGGAAGTTCTGGAAGGCATCAAGGACCACCTGGTGCGCGACCAGCGCGATCCCGGTGACACACGCTGGGAATACACGTACCATCAGCGGCTGTTCCGCTATGAGGTTCCCACCCTCGCACCGATCGACCAGATCGAAACGCTCTGCCGCAAACTGGCCGCAACCCCCTTCACGCGTCGCGCGCAGGCCGTGACGTGGAAAGTGTGGGAGGACAATGATTGTTACGATCCCGCCTGCCTGCAAAGCGCCTGGTGCCGGATTACAGAAGAAAACAACGAGCCGGTGCTCAGCATGAACGTGCGCTTCCGCTCCAACGATGCCTACAAGGCAGCCTTCATGAATATCTTCGCCCTTGTCGAAATGCAGAAACGCATCGCCGCCCGGGTTTCGGAACTCTCAGGCCGGCGCGTGGGGGTTGGCCGGTACTGCCACATGGCGGACAGCTACCACATCTACGGGTCCTACTTCCGAGAATTCGAAGCGCGCTTCCTGGGCGCGGTGGCTAAACGCAGCTTCGAACAGCGCACGTTGCGCTATGCCGATTGGCGCGAAATCATGGAAGAAGCTCGGCCGGCTATCCTGGAGAAAGCCCGCAAGATGGGTCAGTGAGGAGAAGCAAGTCTCGCTACTTCTCGTGCCCTGATTTGCTGGGTGATCTTGTGGCCGGCTGGCTCACTTCTGCAGGTTTCGTGGGAGTTTTCTTTTCACCGCTTTTCTCTACGTTTGCCACCCCCGCCGCCGCCGTCGCGTGGTGGGCCTGCTTTCGGCCTTTGAACACCGGGGCAATATTCTTCATGGGCGTGGCGCGTCCCTCCTTGTTGTGCAAGGCAAAACCCAATTCGTTCTGGCAGGAGGCCAGGTTCGTCTGTGCGGCGAGCAGAAGCCCGTCCTGATTTTTCAGGAGAAAGGCTAGATGGGGCTGGAGGGACTGCTGCAAGTCGAAGAGCTGATTGCCAGCCTGGCTGTATTGTGCGCCCAAGCTGG
>PMYF01000643.1:6065-9376 GCA_003171295.1 Acidobacteriota bacterium
GTCAGGCATCTTCCAGCGCTCCGCGTGCACCTGCCCGAGCAGATCACTGATGCGATACTGCGTGAGCCAGATCTTGTGCAGCAACGCCTTGACCTGCGCGGGCTCCATGTACCCTGCTCCCCCCGCAGGACTGCTGGCGGGAGGCGGTGTCTCCCCTGGCGCCGCAATCTTTTCAGTCTCGACTTCCTGCGAGGGGGACGCGATGGCAGGCTTTGGGGGCTGCGTCTTTGGGGTTGCAGACTGCCCCCAGACGGCAAGCGGCCACGCCGCAACCCACAGAACCACGAGAATAGCTTTCATCGCCAACCTCACTCCCAGAAGAAGATAGTAACCCGAAGAAGAATGGCAGGATTCGGCTTACTTCGTCCACAAATTTCTGTAGGGATCGACGGGCCGCTATTCCCGGCGCTCAGGCCGGCCTTTGCGGAGCCCCTCATGTTCCACGGGCACGGCGTGTGACCCCGTGCCTTGGCAGGCTGCGAAAAAACTCGTAGGCGGTGTCATTCTGAGCGAAGCGAAGAATCTCTGCATTTGTAGAATCNNGCAAATGCGGAGATCCTTCGTCGCCTACGGCTCCTCAGGATGACAGTTTTGGCTGTTTTTCCGCAGCCTCATGAGGCGCTAATTGCCGGCTTCTTGGATTTCCACGGCAAACTTGAAATACGGGCGCGGAACGCCCCGCCCCCAGCGGTTCGCTTCCCAGCGGGCTTGCAGAAAGTTAAGTTCAGGCCGCAGCCGTAAGTCCAGAGCGGCCGGGGTTACGCCAGAATAAAACTTCTGAGGAAACCAGAAGAGCGCCTGGGTTCCCCAGTTCTGGCCGTCCGCCGAACCCCACACGGAAATGTGCAGCGATTCCTGCTCGAGCGTTTCCTCGATTCGCAGGACCAGCAGCAGCGTTTTGCCAGCCAGAGATCCCAACTCGAGGGGAGTGCTCTGCCCAGCCGATTCCGTCGTCGTACCGGAAGGTGTCAGATGGCGAAGGATAGGATTTGTTGTGGCGCTGTCACTCATAGTGTAAGCCAGTTCGCACAAGCCTAGATGTGCATCGTACCATATGCCTCCGCGAAAGATAAAGGCACCCGAGGTAGCGTCGATGGGTCACTCGCCGCAGGCGGGGGGGCGCGCGTCGAATGATGCTCCGGGGTTCACGCCCTAATTCCCGTTGTATCAACCTGTCGGCCTCCGCCTTGAGAACCCATGCGAAGGCTTGCCTTTTCTTGTGCAGAACGCATAGACTCACGACTCTCGAGGTCAACGATGCGCCTGCTGATTCGCGTGCTCTTCTCAATGCTGCTGGCGACGGCGACGGCCCAGACGGCGGCGCTTTCCACACTTTCGCTCGATGGCGACTGGAACTTCCTCGCCGACCCCACCGGCACCCTCGATGTGCACAAACTCGCTTCCGCGCCGAACGTGCGGCCCACCCGCGTGCCCTCTTCCTGGCAATCCCAGTTTGCGGATCTGCGCGACTACGCAGGCGTGGCGTGGTATTGGCGCACGGTCAGCATCGAGCCGCCCGCGGCCGATCAGGTGGCTTTGCTCCGTTTCGGCGCCGTGGATTACAAGGCTGACGTCTATGTGAACGGCCAGAAAGCCGGCTCACACGAGGGAGGCTATCTGCCCTTCGAAATAGATGCCACTTCCCTGCTCCGGGGCGGCGAAAACCAGATTGCCGTCCGCGTGGTGGATCCTGGCGCTGAACCGAACAAAACTGTGGAAGGCATCAACTACGCAGAAATCCCCCACGGCAAACAGAACTGGTACATCCAGACCAGCGGTCTCTGGCAAAGCGTGGAACTCGAATTTCGTCCGCGTGTGCGCCTCGGCAACGTTCACATCGCGCCCACGATCGAGGGTTCCTTTGTCATCACAGTGCCCGTAATGCGCGCAGGCTCGGCCGACTCTGCGCGAGTGAGCGCCGAACTCCGCGACCCGGCTGGGAAAACGGTTTGGCAGGGCATGAGCTCTCTGGGCGGCAGCGAGAATAGCACGACGCTCCGCGGCCTCATTCAGACTCCGGACTTGTGGAGTCCCGCGCGGCCGAACCTTTACGAACTCCGCGTCACACTGACTTCCGGGGATTCCGCGAGCTGCCGCTTTGGCTTCCGCAGTTTCGGGACGCACGACGGTAAGTTCTATCTGAATGGCCAGCCGATTTATCTGCGCGGGGCACTCGATCAGGATTTCTATCCTGATACCGCCTACACGCCTCCCTCGCTCGACTATGTGCGCGACGAAATGCGCAAGGCGAAAGCCTTGGGACTGAATCTGCTCCGCTGTCACATCAAAGTTCCGGACCCCCGCTACCTGGAAGCCGCGGACGAAATCGGCTTACTCGTGTGGTATGAGATTCCAAACTGGGACAAGCTCACGAGTAATTCCCAGCGGCGCGCCCAGGAGACTCTGCGCGGGATGGTGGAGCGCGACTGGAACCACCCCTCCATTGTCATCGTGAGTATCGTCAACGAAAGCTGGGGTGCCGACCTCAAGGAAGCCGCGGACCGCACCTGGTTGAAGGCAGCCTACCAGGAAGCGAAGAGTTTTGTGCCGTGGCTCGTGGTGGATAACAGCGCCTGCTGCAACAACTATCACCTGGCCACGGATATTGCGGACTTTCACCAATATGCTGCCATCCCTGATTACGGCTCCAACTTCACCCGGCTGGTCGATGACCAGGCACAGCGTCCCGGCTGGCTCTTCAGCCCCTACGGTGACGCCGCACCTAAAGGGGACGAGCCTCTCATGCTTTCCGAGTTCGGCAACTGGGGATTGCCGCGCCTGCCCCAGGAAAAACCTTGGTGGTTCAATCGTGACCTTAATGGGAATGAGCTTACCAAACCGGAGGGGGTGGAGCGGCGCTTCACGGATTATCAGTACAATTCCCTTTTCCCTGACCTTCAGGCCTTAAGCGACGCGACCGAGTGGCACGAATATACTGCGCTGAAATATGAGATCGAGGCCCTGCGCGCCCGCCCGGAAATCCAGGGTTACGTCATCACCGAGTTCACCGATCTGAATTGGGAGGCCAACGGCTTGCTCGACCTGTGGCGGCACCCCAAGGTGTTTGCCGACGCCCTGGGCCGCTTGCAGCAGGATGATCTGCTCATGCTGCGCAGCGAAAAACCGAATTATGTGACGGGCGAAACCGTGCAGGCGGACGTCTATCTATCGCACTATGCCCTGGGGAATCTGGCAGGCGGCATGGTTCACTGGAAGTTGGATGGAACTACGCTCGGAGGAAGCCTGCCTATCCCGGCCCTTTCGCCCGCTGAGGCAGCCAAGGTGGGATCGGTCCGGTTTACTGTTCCAGC
>PMYF01000655.1:0-778 GCA_003171295.1 Acidobacteriota bacterium
GCTTTAAGCATGTCCAATATAATATTTGTAGTATATTAAGACGCGGCGAATATTAATGGTCGAGATCCGACATTTGCGCTATTTTGTCGCTGTCGCCGAAGAACTGCACTTCGGCCGGGCGGCCCAAAGGCTGGGAATGGCTCAACCCCCCCTGAGCCAGCAAATCCGGCGCCTGGAGCAGGAACTGGGGGTCCAGCTTCTGCAGCGCACCAAGCGGCGAGTGCAACTGACCGAGCCGGGCCGCGCCTTCCTCGACGAAGCCCGCAAGGTCATAGCTCAGGTGGGTATCGCCGTTGAAGTGGCCCAGCGTACTGGCCGGGGAGAAGTTGGAAGACTAGCCATCGGTTTTCTGGGCGCAGCCACGTTTGGCTTGTTACCCTCGATTCTCAAGGCCTTTCGCGACCGATTTCCAGAAGTGGAAATTGAGTTGCACGAACTGAAAACCTCAGAACTCGTCCAAGCCCTGCACCAGGGGCGAATCCACGTGGGTCTGCTCCGCATGCCAGTGAATGACGAGCTGCTTTCGGTGGAACCGATCCTCCAAGAAAAGCTCGTGGTGGCGCTTCCGGAGCAACACCCGCTCGCCGAGAAACCCCTTGTGGCCTTCCGCGACCTGGCTGGGGAAGCCTTTCTGCTGCCGCCGCGCCAGCTTGCCCCGGGGTTTTACGAGCAGTTGGTTGATCTCTCGCAGCAAGCCGGATTCAGTCTGCGCATTGGGGCGGAAGCCAGCCAACTTCAGACCATCCTCAATCTGGTGGCGGCGGGCATGGGCATCACC
>PMYF01000655.1:785-6915 GCA_003171295.1 Acidobacteriota bacterium
GACGACCCGTCCCAGGTTTTGCAAGCCTTCCTCGAAGTGGTCCGCGAAACGACCCAGAAGAACGTCGTGATGAAATGAATCCGGCAGGGTTTCTGGGGGGCAGGCCACCCTCGCCTCCCGATTCCGGCTTCCTGCACCTGAATCCTCAATTCAACCAAACCCTTGAACGTTGACAGGCTGCGTCTTGCGACCTAAGATGGCGCGGCAGGCGGGCACAGTCGACCTGTCATATCGCATAGGGAACGCGAGAGGAGGAAGAGGGAACCATGCAGCGACGATCCTTCATTGCCATGGTCGCAACCGCGGGCGCGAGTTTTGCGGTCAATCCTGGGGGGGCAGCCAAGGATTGGAGTCTCCCGAAAATCACCCGGTATCCGGACGAGGCGATTGAAATCATCGATCCGCGTTTTGTCAAGTATCGCCAAAACAACGCCGCCCTCGAACGGCTTTACACCGGGGCGCGCTGGGCGGAAGGCCCGGTCTGGTTTGGTGACGGGCGTTACCTGGTTTTCAGCGACATCCCCAACAANNCGCCAGGGAAGGCTGATCAGTTGCGAGCACGACTCGCGCCGCGTGACCCGGACTGAACTCGATGGGACGATCACGGTACTCATCGACCATTTCCAGGGCAAGCCCTTGAACGCGCCCAATGATGTGGTTGTGCACTCGAACGGAAGCATCTGGTTCACCGACCCCGGCTACGGAATCCTGAGCAGCTACGAGGGCCACAAGGCGCCATTTGAGCTGCCTGCCAATGTCTATCGGCTCGACGCCAGGACCGGCGAGGCCACCGTGCTGGTGGGCGACATGCGGCGGCCGAACGGCCTGTGCTTTTCTCCCGACGAGAAGAGACTCTACATTTGTGACACGGGATCGAGTGACGGCCCGCAATATCCCCACAACATCCGCGTTTATGACGTGGTAGATGGCTTACGCCTGGCCAATGGCCGCGTCTTCGTCGAAATGGGCGCAGGCCTTGCTGACGGCATTCGCGCGGACGTGGACGGCAACATCTGGTCGGGCGCCGGATGGGGAGGCGAAGACTTCAGCGGCGTGCACGTCTTTGCTCCCGAAGGCAAACTGATCGGCAAGATTCATCTGCCCGAGATTTGTGCCAACATTTGTTTTGGCGGCGCGAAGCGCGACCGCCTGTTCATGGCTGCGAGCACTTCTCTTTACTCGCTTTACGTTGGAACCCAGGGCGCCCTGGTGCCCTGAGCCAGCCGGCGTCGCGGCGAGCGGCAATTCCTGAATTGCCCCGACCGGGCAACCCCTGGCGCGGACCCGGCCCGCCGGGGGAGGGAATCAGAACGTGTAGCCGACGCCGGTGGCGAAGGTGATGTTGTTCTTCTGATTTCCCGGAGGCGGATTGCTGAGATAGAGATCGATGGCACTGGCATTCAGCGAGAGCCTGTTGCTGAGCTTGAACGAGAAGACGGTGCTGGTGTCGAAGCGGTATTCTCCACGGTTGGAGAGATTCGGATAGAAATTCAGGTTGTGGTCGAGCCGGGTCCGTTTAGTGATTTGCATGCCGAGCCTTTCTCCGGCCAGGGCCGCGGCGCTCTGGGTGTAGGAACCCGCAAAGAACTTCTCGTGGACGAACGCCATACCACCCAGCAGGCTGAACGTCGTATGGGAATTGCTTATGATGTCGTGGCCGAAGCCGCCTCCGTAGGTCTGTCGCAGGTATAGACCTTCGGTCGAGACGTGATCGAGTTGGGCCAGGCCGAACAGGAAGTTTTCATGTGAGAATAGGTAGTCCTGGCGTACGCTCGTGGTGAGAGTGTGTGACGTGACGGTGCTCTGATTCTGTTGGGCGTGCGAGAGAAGCGTCATGAACCCATAGTTAGTTCGCCAGTGGGCTTTGAAAATCGGGGCCTCCGGGCGTTCACGTATTCCGTTGATAGTGGTCGTGAAGGTATTGGTCTGCTGGTTCCCGCGCTGGAGGCTATAGCCGAGGCCGGCAGTTCCTTTCCAGGCTTGCCAGGGCTTGGGGGCTGCCCCGACCAGAGTCTGGTAGGTGTCCGCCGGCATGATTACATCCACCTTCACGGCTGCGATGGTCTGGGCTCTGCCGTTCGCTGTAACCTGCCAGTCGCCGGAGGGTTCGAGTTCGAGTAAACCCTGCACTGGGTCTTGGCCTTTGATTAACACGGCGACGGGTTTGGCCGCCGAAAACGTTGCCACTTGTGCCATCGGGATCGCCAGATGGCCCAAGATGTCGGATTTCAACTCCAGATTCCCCCCCCGGACGGTAACCAGGGTGCCCGTGACTCGATCCCCATTCTTGAGGGTCACCACGTCAGCCCGCGCAGACGCGGCCAAGCAAACGAGCCCCACGAGACAACTCAGCTTCCGTTTCAAGATCCCCTCCCTAGAAGATAAAATTTGCCCCTGCTTGCACAATATCACGCCGCTGGCTCACTCGCCACCACGGCGAGCCCAGCCGGTACACTTCAGATGAAAGTCATTGCCGTGGAGACGCAGGGTGGGGTGGCGGCGCCCATAGCACGGGACTGCTTGTGGGGGAAACGTCCACCGGCTATGATGTGGCCCCGGCGGAGGTCACTTTGAGCGGAGGTGTGACGATGAAGTCCCGGCTAACGAGTCTGGCAATTCTGGCGGCAGTCTCGATTCCGATCGGGAGGGTTGCGTGCGGGGCGGCGGGGTCTCCGCTTCCGGTCCGGGGACTTTACCTGATGGCGCCCAAACCGGAACAAGTTCCCCTGACCGTTCGGTTCATTCGGGAGGCGCTGCCCAAAGAAAGCGTCAATCTGCTGGTGATGGAAATCGATTATCGTTACCAGTACACAAGCCACCCCGAAGTGGTGGACGCCGATGCGCTTTCCCATGCCGATGTGAAAGCCCTCGTCGCGGCCTGCCGCGAAGCGGGGGTACGACTGATCCCGCTGATTAACCAACTTGGGCACCAGTCGTGGGCGGAACAAACTTTCGGCTTGCTGCGCGCTCATCCCGACTTCGATGAGACTCCGGGAAAATATCCTAAGAACAAAGACATCTATTGCCGCAGCTTTTGCCCGCTCCACCCCGCACTGCACAAGGTGGTGTTCGATTTGATCGACGAGCTCGCAGACGCATGCGAGGCCGATGCCGTCCACGTGGGTATGGACGAGGTTTTCATTCTCGCGGACCCGGATTGCCCGCGCTGCAAATCCCGCAACCGCGCGGAGCTCTTCGCGCAGGAGGTCCGCACTCTTCACGACCACCTGGCGGAGATGCACCGGGAAATGTGGATGTGGGGTGACCGGCTGCTGGACGGCAGCGTGACCGGAGTAGGTGAGTGGGAAGGCAGCGAGAACGGCACGGCTTCCGCCATCAACCTGGTCCCGCGCGATATCGTGATCTGCGACTGGCATTACGATTCCGTTCCCGCCACCGCAGCGTATTTTGCCGTGCAGGGATTCCGCGTGCTCTACGCCCCTTGGCGGCAAACCGATGTGGCGCTGGGCGAGCTGGATTTGGTCCGGTCTATTCGCGCCCACGCCGACCAGACTATCGCCCCCCGTATGCTCGGCGTTCTTCAAACCACCTGGGGAAGCGCCGCCGATTTCATCAAGGCCTACAACGGGGATAGCTCGGTACCCAAGGAAAGCGCAGAGGCCGCCTCTAATTTCAAGGCGCTGTTCAATACCATCCGGGCGATTCAATAGGACGCGGCGGCGACGTCGATGTCCACTGCAGAGAAAGGCTCCGTGCTCTCTGTGCCCCTGTGGTGATTCTTTGGGCGAAACGGTTTTTTGTCACGGAGACCACGGAGAAAGACCGCGCGTTGCCCCCGCAAACCATTTGCAGTCGGAGGGCTCAAGTAGTACAAGGAGCTTTGCTGAACGCAATGGCAGGACCCACTCGCCACAGCGAGACGCCCTGCCACGCGCCGGGCGGAATTTCTACTCCGGCTAGCATGGCTGCCGATTAACCCTAACCGGATTACCGTTTCAGGTAGGCTTTCCAGGGCTTCCAGTAGTATTTGGGCCACCCTTGGCTGACCCCTTTGTGGTCATGCTGTGGAACCCCCACGTGGACCAGGTCGATCCTGCCGCCGCCCGGCGCCTGGGAGAAGGTCAAGATCAGAATCGAGTCCATGTCGGATTTCTTCCAGTGGGACGCGCGCCAGGCTTGAACGATCAGGCGATTGGGGACCACGTTAAGGTTCTTTCCTGAAAGCATTCCCTCGAATGCCGTGAACGGTCCGCCAGGTTTGGCGCTGACGGATGCCTTCGCTCCGGTCGCCGCGGAGTGCTTTTTCGAATCGGTGAAGATTCGAAACAGCTCGGCGGGGGAAGCTTTGAATGTCACCGATTGCACGATGGGCTTGGTCATGGTTTTCCTCCGGTTGTATCTGATGCCGTGCCCCCGCTGATAGTTCCAGGGCGGAGGCGCGCTGGGCGGCCTTTCGAACGAACCCCGTCAGTTGCGCGATTGCGCCCGCGTGCTCCCGGAAGTATGTTAACTTGAGGGATAGGCAGTGGGCAGGGAAGTCCCGGCTCCCGAGAAATCCGGAAGGTTATGCGGGCAGATCGCTTCTACCAGTTATTGAACCTGAACCGGCTGATACGCAGCCACCGCGTCAAATTCGCGGGGCTGCTGGGGCTGTATTGGCTTCGCCGGCGGCACTTGTGGCTGCGCTTCGATCCGGTGATGTCGTGCAATTTGCGTTGCCAGATGTGCTATTTCAGCGACCCGAACTATGTCAAAGAGCACATGGGACGCTTCAGCCCCGCCGACATCGAAAGGCTTGCCGAGGTCTTTTTCCCCTGGGCCATGCAACTCTACATCGGGTGCGGGACCGAGCCCACCACCTACAAGGGATTTGTCGATCTCATCAGGCTGGGGAAGAAGTACAAGATCCCCATGGTGGGGATGGTTACGAACGGGCAATTGCTGACGGCGGAGCATCTCGAAAAGTTCGTGGACCTGGGGCTGGACGAGCTGACGCTTTCTACGCACGGGGTTGAGCGTGAGACATACGAGCGCATGATGCGCCGCGCTTCCTTCGCCAAGTTTCGGGAGGTTCTCGACCAACTGGAGGCGGTCAGAAAGCGCCGGGGATCGGAGCGTCCCGAGCTACGCCTGAACTACACTGTGAACGCAGAGAACCTGGACGAACTGCGAAGTTTCTTTGACGTGTATGGGAAGTACTCGCTCCGCACCTTGCAGGTCCGTCCCATTATCGACCTGGGGGATACGGAGTACACCGATAAGGATATGCGCCCGTACGTGGAGAAGTACAACCGAGTTCTGGCCTCGCTGGAGGGGCAATGCCGGGAGAGAGGAATTCGCCTGCTGGCTAATTACGAGAACGTGACGTACGAGAAAAAAAGCACGCGGGGGGCGCTCATCCCGGAGGTGCTCGTTTACATCAGCCCCGAATCCATTTCCAAGCCAGACTTCGACTGGCGGCGCGAATCCTATCTGGATTACTGCCGCCGCACCCGGTGGGCGCGGCGATTGCTGAAGGGTGTCTTTTCACCCGCCACACGGTTTGAGGCCGCCAGCCCCTACCTTTCCTACAAAGTCGTCGATCAATAATTGCCCTACCACCGCTTTCCGCGCCCGCCTCGGGCCAAAGACCACGACTGGCCGAAGTGAGTGGAATAGAAGGGGATCATCCAACCCACGCCAAAGCAGCGCAAATGGACCTACGCACAACGTCTGATAAGTTATATTATGTTAACTAGAAGATGGCAACGACTTTTCGTCCCCTCCCCATAATGCCCCGGACACCGCGTCTGCGACGCCGGCAAGGCGCTGGTACGTTCCCCATGCCCCTTGCTGTCATCCTGAGCGAAGCGAAGGATCCCGGCAGTTCGCAGGGGTCTGGCGAACAGAGTAAACTCGGGGATTCCTCGCCCAAAATGCGGGCTCAGAATGACAGCGCAAGCACGGGTTTTTCCGCAGTCTGTATCGCCGTAGTGAATTGTCACTTGGAGGCCGCGGCTTGCTTCTTGCCGTCCCAGATTCCCTTATCGCTATCACTCGTCCAGGTTCCGGAGAGCTGACCTTTGTTGTACTTGCCCATGATGACGTAGTTACCCTGGGGTGTGTCGATATGAATCTCCAGCATGTTGCGACGGAATGTTCCCGAGCTGAGTTGGGTGCCGCCCATGGG
>PMYF01000655.1:7047-8191 GCA_003171295.1 Acidobacteriota bacterium
CAATCAGGCTGAGTTTCCGCTTCATACGCACACTCCTTATGAGTTTACTAAAGCTGACTCGCTTGAGGCGAGTGCGGGACCGGTGACAGGCCTTTACAGCCTCGCGGGCGGCATTCTACTGCGCCTTCTCTCAAACGTCCAGCGGGATTGAGCCGGTTAGAACCAGAAGTGCCACAGGGTGTCAACGAGGGCATGCGTCAGGCCAGAGGCGCACAGCCGCTGCCGCGTGCGGTAGGCGTTGCCGTAGAAGATTCCAGCCAGGGTGGCCATCAACGCGTAGCGCCAGTTGGGGACCGGCGCATGGTGCAGGTGCGCGGCCCCGAAGATGGCGGCAGCGATCAGCAGGGCGTACAAGCCGCGTGGCCCGCTCCGGATGCTGCGGGCCAGGAGATTTTGCAGAATTCCCCGGAAAAGCAACTCTTCCGGAATCGCAATCGTCAGGTAGATTCCCACGAACTGAAACAGAAAGGCTCCACCCGTAAGGTTCGTCGAAGAGTGGGGATGAATGAAGTTCAAACCGAGGCCGAGCGGGATCGCCAGCAGCATGAACGCCGCCAGGTTGACCAGGCCTTCGAAGATATCCCCCTTGCGCCACACCAGGCGGTAGCCGACGCCTTCCAGGTTGCGCAAGACCATGAAGGCGTAGCCGGCCACCAGCACACAGAGGATGGGACGGAAAGCGTAAAGGTCCTGCGGCCAGGTCCAGATCCCCCCCAGCCAACCCGCACCGACCGGCAACGCCAGGGCCAGCATGGCCGCGCCGTCACGCCAGCCGAACCCTTCGCGGTGGTGGAGGCGATCCGGCAGCAGCAATCCTGTGGGTACCAGTATGTAGGCTACCAGTTTGCCCAGCCCCAGGAATGAGAAGGCCCCTGTCCCCAGCCCATAGAGCAGGTAAGGAAGCAACAGCAAGAAAGGCAGACCCACCGCCGCGGTCTTCGAAGCCAGTGCCCAATGGCGCAATTGCCTGACGAAATCTGGGGAGCTCAGTCCCACGAACGCGCCCAGTAGCAACGCCGCGCTCTCCAGCAGTGCCGCAAGGCGCCAAGGGTCGATCCGAATGCGCCAGAGGATGAGCGTCTCCGCCAAGGCGGCGATGGCAGTCAATCCGATCAGAACCAGCATGCCTTTTTTCATGGTCGTC
>PMYF01000655.1:8218-16879 GCA_003171295.1 Acidobacteriota bacterium
GGCGATGAGGACATCGCCGCTACCAAGACGCTCCGGCGTTACTTCCCTGCCTCGCCTGGCGGCCGGCGCAAATCCGGCGAGGCGAAATCCATTTCGTTCAATGGGATCACTTGTGCATGGCCGAGCTTCTTCAAGTCTTTCTTGAAGTCCGCCACGTTCCCCACCAGCACGATGATGTCGTGGTCAGGATCGAGATAGCGCTGCGTGGCGTTCCAGACGTCGCCGGTCGTTAGTGCCATAAGCTGATCCGGGTAGCGGTTCCAATAATCCAGCGGCAGGTTGTTCTGGATCAGTTCCAGGATCTGGCTGGCGACATCCTCGGAGGTTTCGAAATCCAGCGCCAAGTGGCCGACCAGGTAGCTCTGGGCGGTTTCAAGTTCCGAGCGGCTGATTTCATGTTCGCGCAGGGATTTTATCTGCTCCAGAGCGATGTGCACGCTCTTCACAGTCTCCGGCGTACGCGTGAATGTCTTGGCGACCCAGGCTCCCAGATCGCGACGGCAGACGAGGTCGCTGGAAGCTCCATAGGTCAGCCCCTGGCGGCTGCGCAGGGCCTTGAACAACCGGTTTTCCGAGGGGCCCCCCAGGATTTCGTTCGCCACACTGAGGGCCAGGTAGTCCGGGCTGCTGCGCGGCACGCCCAGGCTGCCGATGCGGATTTCCGTCTGGACGGCGTCCGGCTTGTCGATGGCCACCGCCTGGCGCTCTTCGCGCCGTGGGGGGGTGGCGGCAAGGGGCAGGAGGGGAGGCGCAAGGTTCTTCCAGGCAGAGAAGAAGTGAGCGGCGCGCGCGAAAGCTTCGGGTGTGCTGATGTCTCCCACCACGGCCAGGATACAGTTGGCAGGCTGGTAGTAGCGGGTGTGGAAGCGGCGCAAATCTCCCGCGGTGATGCGCGGCAGGGATTCCAGGGTTCCGTCTTCGGGATGACTGTAGGGAGTGCCCGCGAAAACCAAGTTCTGGAAGAGCGTGTCGGCCACGTAAGCGGGGTCCTCATGCGCCACCTGCAGGCCGGAGAGGGTTTGCTTCCTTTGCCGCTCGATCTCCGCCGCCTGGAAAGCCGGGGACTCGGCCATGTCACTGACCAGATCGAAGGCGAGATCGGCTTGGTCGCTCAGGACGCTCAGGCTGAGAAAGGAACTGTCCCAACCGGCGCCGTTGTCGACCAGTCCGCCGGCGGCGTCGATGGCTTCGGCAATCTGCCGCGCGGTGCGCCGCGTGGTGCCTTCGGTAAGCAGGCTGCTGGCGAGCGCGGCGGTACCCGCCAGGCCAGGGGGGTCGAATTCGGCGCCCGCCTTCACCACCAGCCGCAGGGTCATCAGCGGTAGGCTATGCCGCTCAACCACCACCACTTGCAGGCCATTCGGCAGCACCTGGATGGCCGGCGCCGGAATCACGGTGGGTTTGGGAGGAGGAACGCTGGGCGGGTAGTCTCGCCCCGCAAGCGGGGACGCCAGCAACAAGAAGATCAGGCCCGCCCAGCGCAGGTGCGACCAGAAAGCGGAGCAGCGCCGCAACGCCCCAGTTCCCTTCCCGCTCCCCGGCGCTCGCCTCATTGGGCGTCTCCTGCCGGCGGGCGCGCAGGCTTTTCTTCCGCGGGAGTATTGCGGGGATTTACCTCAACCAGGGTCAGGTTCTCCGGTACAAAGTACTTCTTCGCCACGCGCTGGATGTCCTCCTGCGTGACGGCCAGGAAGCGTGCCAGTTCCGTGTTGACCAGCTCCGGATCTTTCAGAACCACCGCTGCGTAGCCTAGCTCCTCGGCCCGCGTCTGCAGCGTCTGACGGCTGAGAATGAAGTCGCGCCGGATCTGGTTCTTGCCTTTCTCGAGCTCGGCCGTCGAAACCAGTTCCGTCTGCAAGCGCCTAAGTTCGGCTTCCACCTGGGCTTCGCCCTCGGCCGGCGTATGCCCGGTGTTCAATACCGCAAAGGCGAAAAACAGGTTGGGATCTTCGGTGAAATTGCCGGTGCTTTGGGCCTGCACGGCGATTTGCTGATCGTAAACCAGGCGGGTGTAAATGCGCGAACTCTCGCCTTCGGAAAGAATCTTCGCCGCCAGCCGCAGCGGGTAGGCGTCCGGGGTTCCATCGGCGGGCATGTGGTAGCCTTCCACGAAGGCGGGCAGCGCCACATTCAGATCCAGCTTGACGACGCGCTTGGCCACCTGCGGAGGCTCCGGCGGAATGGCACGGGCAGACAGGGCCTTCCCCGCCGCGACCCGCCCCAGATATTCCTCCACCGCGACGGCGGCCTGGTGCCACTCCACGTCGCCCACAATCACCACCGTGGCATGGTTCGGAACGTAGTAGGTGTCATAGAAATCCTGGATGTCCTTGATGCTGGCCTGCTCCAGGTCCTGCATGCTGCCGATCGTTGTGTGCTGGTAAGGATGCGCCGTGTAGGCATGTGCGTAAAGGGTCTCCACGACCGAGCCATAGGGGAGATTGTCGAAGCGCAGCCGGCGCTCCTCCTCCACCACTTGTCTTTCGTTGTTAAACACCTTGTCCGTGATCTCCAGGTTGCGCATGCGGTCCGCCTCCAACCACAGAACGACGGGCAGCATGTTGCTGGGCACGGTTTCCCAGAAGACCGTAGCGTCTTCGGTGGTGTAAGCATTGTCCGTGCCGCCGGAGCGAATGACGTAGTCGGAGAACTCATTGGGGCCCAGGTTCTTCGTCCCATCGAACATCAGGTGCTCGAACAAGTGCGCGAAACCGGTTTTACCCGGGACTTCGTTTTTCGAGCCCACGTGATACCACACCTGCACGTCGATAAGAGGCGCATCGTGGGACTCAACAATCAGGGCGTGCAAACCGTTCGCGAGATCCACTTGATGCAGGTCAGTCGCAGGAAGCTTGACAGGACCAACTCCGGCCGCTTCGCGAGCCAGCAGAAGCAGCCAGGCCGCCAATGCCAGCAGGGTGGCGGCAGGCTTGCGGAATGAGAATGAGGATGGCAACGCGTTTCGGTCCTGAACCCTGCAGAGGTCGCCCGCAGCCGAAAGCTTAATGTCGGGCGGCCCTTCGGCCCCACAATCCAGCCGACCGAGGAATTGATTCTAGCACAGGCGAGCGTCTCAACCCCTGCGGTGCGGAGTCACGCCCGCCGCAGGGCGCCTATTCGCAGAATTTTTGTGCGATGGGGTAGCGGCGGCCCATGCCGAAGGCTTTGGCGGTGACTTTAAGCGTGGGAGGGGCCTGCTGGCGTTTATATTCCGCGGCGTTGACGCGGCGCAGGGTCTCGCGCACCAGCACCGGGTCGATCTGGTGCGTGCGGGCGATTTCATCCGCGCCGAGATTATCCTCGATATACGCCTTCAGGATGGTATCCAGGACTTCGTAAGGAGGAAGCGTGTCCTGGTCGGTTTGGTTCGGCCGCAACTCGGCCGAGGGCGGCTTGTCGAGTGAGGCCTGCGGGATGCGCTCCGCCGCGCGGTTCACGTAGCGAGCCAGCGCATAGACGGTGGTCTTAGGAACGTCAGCGATGGCGGCGAGACCTCCCGCCATGTCGCCGTACAGCGTGCAGTAACCGACGGCCAGTTCGGATTTGTTGCCGGTGGTCAGCAGCAGCGAGCCGAACTTATTGGAAAGCGCCATGAGGATGTTGCCGCGAATGCGGGCCTGGATGTTCTCCTCGGTAACATCGCGGGGTTCCCCCTCAAAGGCGGGATCGAGCGTTTCGAGGTAGCTCTCGAAGACCGGCGTGATGGGAATGACGCGAAATCCGATGCCGAGATTCCGCGCCAGCGTTTCGGCGTCGCGGATGCTGCCGGGTGAGGAATAGGGTCCCGGCATGCCGATCCCCAACACATTTTCGGGCCCCAGGGCGTCGGCGGCAAGCGTGGCCACCAGCGAGGAATCGATTCCACCGCTCAGTCCCACCAGAACTTTTCGGAATCCGCATTTGTGCACATAGTCGCGGACGCCCAGGCAGAGCGCCTGGTAAATCTCTTCCGCCTCGCATGCGGGAGCGGCATGGATTTCCCTTGGGCCTTCGTTCGTATCGAAGATGACCAGGTCTTCCGCAAACGACCGGGCGCGCGCTGCCAGTTCGCCGCGGGCGTTGAAGGCCAGGCTCGAGCCATCAAAGACCAACTGATCGTTTCCGCCCACGTGGTTCACATAGACCACGGGAATACCGCGCTCGGTCGAGATCGTCTTGAGCATGTCGTGGCGCAACTTAATCTTTTCGGTGCCATAGGGGGACGAGGCGAGGTTGAGCAGGAGATTCGCGCCGGCCTCGACGCACTCCTCCACGGGGTCACGCGCATAGAGGCGCTTCGTCCAGAAATGCTTGTCGTTCCAGACATCCTCGCAAATCGTGATGCCCACGCGGAAACCGCCGAACTCATGGACGCATACGGAGCGGCCCGGCTCGAAATAGCGCGACTCGTCAAAGACATCGTAGAAGGGCAGGAGGATCTTGGCGTAATCAAGCACTACGCTGCCGCCCACAAGCAGCGCCGCGGCGTCGGCGACGGGCTTCCCCTGCTCTGCGCGCGAGGGGCGTACGTAGCCCACCAGGGCGGCAATGGGGGGCAACTGCCGGGCCAGCCGAAGCAACTCAGCTTGTGATCGTTCCACGAAGCCGGCCTTTTCCACGAGGTCGCGGGGCGGGTAGCCGCAGAGCGCCAGTTCAGGGAACACCACAAGGTCCGCGCCCCGGTCCCGGGCGCACCCGGCATACTTCACAATCCGCTCGCGGTTACCGGCAAAGTCGCCGATGGTGGTGTCAATCTGGGCTAAGGCGATTTTCATAGGGTCCTGGAACAGCCCGTGCTGCCTGTCGGGCTATGATTATACCGAAGCTTCCGTGCACCGGCTCGAAAACCCGAAGGGCTCGCCGCCGAGTGATAAGCTGGGGCCGAAAAGCAAAAACCCCCGGCGCGCCACGGGAGGGCGACGGGGGTTTGCGGAGGTGAGAGGCTGCAAGCTTACACGCTGAACGAACTTCCGCAGCCGCACGTGGTCTTCACGTTGGGGTTTTCAAACTTGAAGCCTGCGCCTTCCAGGCTTTCTACGTAGTCAAGCTTCGTTCCGTTCAGGTACATCAGCGAAGCCTGATCCACAAAAACCTTCAATCCCTCAAACTCATAGACTTTGTCGATGGGATTGCTCTGATTTTCGAAATTCATCTGGTACGAGAAACCGGAGCAGCCGCCGCCGGCCACTCCCACGCGCAGCCCGAGCGGCTGAGGCTCCTGCTGGGACATGATTTCCTTGACCTTGGATATGGCTTTATTGGTAAGCTCGATGGGCATGTAAACTCCTCCTGGGGTTTGCCGCAAAAACTATTTCCCTGCTTCCCCACACCTCTAAAAGTACCAAATTCCGGGGCGAAAATCAAGTTGTACGGAATCGACGGTTGTGTCAAGCACCCTGGACCGGGACGGGACACTAGGGGCGCTTCCGGTCATAGCGCCGCACGTATTCAGGGACCTCAGTTCCCGCTGGCAAGCGCTCATCGGCGACCGGCAGACCCGGGGTGAGGCTTAAGGGAAGGACACCCGCCCACACCGGCAAAGCGTAGTCTTCCTCATCATCCACCGGCGGTCCCGTGCGCACCTTGGCGGAAACCTCCTGGAGGGGGAGGGCTAGCACCGTAGTGGCCTGCAATTCCTTATCGGAGGGCGGGCGAACTTCCTGCCAGCGCCCGGGCGTCACGTGTTCGGTAAACACCCGCAAGGCGTCCAGCTTCCCTTCCCGGTCCTCGACCAGCGTGGCTCTTCCGAAGATAACCACCGAGCGGTAGTTCACGGAGTGATGGAACGCCGAGCGCGCCAGAACCAGTCCGTCGAACAACGTGACGGTGACACACACGTTAACGCCCTTGCCCAGCGTCCGGAGCATGCGGCTGGCCGCGGACCCGTGCAGGTAAACTGTGTCACCCTTGCGGCCGTAACCGGTGGGAATGACCACCGGATTTCCTTCCGCCACGAAGCCGATGTGACAAACCAAGCCTTCGTCGAGAATGCGATAGACCGCCTCGCGATCGTAAACGGCGCGTTGGGGGAGCCGCCGAACCTCGGTCCGTGCGGTAGGTGCGAATTCACTCATGGTAGCCTTTTTGAGAGCTGTTGTTTGGGTATTTCAGGACTGGATAGTATACATCGTTTCGGGTTGAAGCGGGGGCGCTCAGTGCGGTCCGGGACGGGGGGTATGCAAGACTCCGGGCTCAGCCTGGCAGGGCTCGCGGCCGCCCCGGCAAGCTCAGTGTAGCCTCTCAGCTAGCCCAATAGACTTGCCCGCCGCACTCGGGCCGTCGGGCAGATTCGCATAACCGCCCAGGTATTTCCCCTTGCGGAAGAAACAGACCCCGCCCAGGTACTTATCCTGTGCCTGGAAGGCTTCGTCCCCCACCGCCGCGGGCCGGGAGTCCGGGAAGCGCCGGCGGAGTTTGTCGAGGATCGCCGTGGCAGACTGCGCCGAGGGCTCCACCACGACAAAGGCTTTGCCCTGGTCGTACTCCGCCACGTAGCCGCGCCGGAGATCGGGGATGCCGAGAACACTTTCCGGAATGAGGCGCACCGTCGCCAGCCGCTCCGGCAAGAACCAAGCAAGTTCGTCCGGAGGCTGGGTCCGACCGCCCAGGCGTTTCTCAATCGCCGCCACGAAGGCCGTGAGTGCAGGGGTATGGTCATTATCAGGAGTAGCCGTGAGTTCAATATAGTAATTGCCTTTTGCGAAGGCGCCCCGCTGCGCCAGGATTTGTCCCCCCATACCGATCTTTTCGATGGGGCGCCGGGGATCGCGGTTGGCGGCAAAAATCCCGTAGGCGGCTTCGGCGTCGGTCATCTCGGAGGCATCGATCGCGATGGAGTCCTCCCCGGCTTCACAGGTCACGCCCTGCAACTGCTGGAAACCGTAAAGCAGGTAGGCCTCGGCACTGCCGTCGACGTATTCATAGAGGTTTTCCGCCATGTAATGACGAGCCTTCCCCTCTTGTCGCCAGCCGGGGACCAGTGAGCAATCCGCCACGTCGGCGGCTTGACCGAGTGGGAGGAAGAAGCAAGCGCAGCCCAGCGGCAAAAGTACGTGGCTCAAAACTCTCGAGGCGGATTTCATGCGGGGGTTACTCCCAGATCCTGGCGCGCGGCGGCATCGAAAGGGGCGGCGCTTTCCCCTACCCTGCGGTCTGTTCAGGATGCGATGCGTGGGCGCTTGGGCCGAAGCCACTCAAGCAGCAAACAATTCCTGCGCGCGGCCGAGGCGTTTCCGAACCTGCACGCCATGCGGGCAGTCCACGGTGCAGGTTGGGCAATCACCACAACGGACGGAAGCGACTTCGGCCGGCAACTGCTGGAAGTGCTCGCGGCCCAAGGCGAACTGGCCATACCCATCCGCATAGGCCAGATAGCGGAGCACGTTCGCCACAGGCAGGCCCTGGGAGCACTGGCCGTCGCACTTCCCGCACATGCGACAATAGAGAGGTGTAATGAAAGCCAGTTGCTGGGCCAGGACTTGCTCTTCCCGGCTCGAGTAGGGCTCGCGCATGCCCTTCAAATTGTCTTCCAGTTGGTCCATGCCCGTCATACTGGGGATCGTGGTTTGCACGTGGGGATCTTTGAGCGTCCACTTGAGCGCCGCCAGCATGGCGCCCTCGCGCTTCAGCTTGGGCGCCAGGGGATCGTTGGGCTTCACCCGGCGGAAGCCGCCCGCCATTACCTTCATCGCCACCACACCCATGCCCGCTGCGGCAGCCTGGGCGATGACTTCCTCCACCCCCTTGTCCATGGTGAAGTTGTAAGTGGCGAGCACGACATCGGTCNNGCTGTTTGGCAATCTGCTGGGCTTCAAAGAGGTCGTCTGTGGCAGATTTGGGATTGTCCTTTCCGTGCAGATGCCAGACATCCAGGTGGTCGGTTCCAAGTTCCGTGAGCGTCGTATCCAGTTGCTTCAGCGCTCCTTGCTTTCCATCTGCTTCGGTCTTGCTGGCAATATAAACGTCGTTCCGCTTGCGCTTTAGAGCCGCACCCACCATGCGCTCGTTGTTCCCGTGCTGGTATTCGCGCGCGGTGTCGAAATAGTTGATGCCGATGTCTGCCGCCCGCTCAATTACGCTGGGGTCGGAAGTAATCATGCATCCAAATCCGACGCTGGTGACTTTCAGCCCGGTTTTTCCCAAGACGCGGTAACTGAGGCCGCCCGCGGGGACCGACTGCTCCGCCTGCCCCCAGGCGCGGGTCGTGGAAGCNNAAGCCAGCCACTGAGGTTAAGATTCCTGCCGATATGAAGTCACGCCGAGATGATGTTTTGTTCACGTTAGGTCTCCAGCTATAAAACTCAAGAACGATATCAACGCTGTCATCATAGTTTGCGAGCAGGTCATAATCCAGTTTTTTCTCACGGGCGGACCTGCCGTCGGCGTTGGCCGCTCCCTCTTCCCTGTCTTCGATTCCACCTCAGCATCTCCGCGCTCGGCGGTTGGATGGGTTTTGCGCATTGACTCAAAGCTTCTAAGCAAACATCTCCTGCGCACGGCTAAGGCGCTGTGGGACCTTCACGCCAAAACGGCACTTCACGGTACACGTCGGGCAGTCGCCACACCGCACGGACGCCAAATGCGCCGGCAATTGCTTAAAGTGGTCGCGGCCCGATTCGAACTGGCCATAGCCGTCGGCATACATCACGTAGCGGAGCACGTCGGCCACGGGCAGGCCCTTGG
>PMYF01000830.1 GCA_003171295.1 Acidobacteriota bacterium
GACCTGAGCACGCCCTCCGGGCGTTTGATGTTTCAAATCATCGGGGCAATGGCGGAGTTCGAGCGGGCGCTCATCCAGGAGCGGGTGAAGGCTGGTCTCCACAACGCCCGGCGCAACGGGAAAAAACTCGGTCGCCCACGCCGGGTGGTAGACGTTGANNATGAGCGGAAAACCCCCGGTCCCAGGACCGCCGCCCTCATTGAAATATAAGAGCTTATCCGTAAATAGAAATAGTCTGGCGCCAGCAAATCATGGCCGCAGCCAAGGCCAACAGCGCGACGTAGCCTGCTTCGGTCTTTTCAAAACTCACTAACAGCTTGCGAAAGCGGTTGAGCCAAGAGTGGGTTCGCTCCACCACCCAGCGGCGAGCCTTGTACCCTGGCCGCTTACGCTTCGCATCCGCTTCTTCTCGGCGTTGTTTGATGTGGGGCTGATAGTGACGTTTCTCCACCGCTTGCCGGGCGGGTGCTCCCTTGTAACCCGCGTCGGCACAGAGATGCTGAGGTGTTTTCGCACGGGGTGCCGGTCGGGCGCGGACCACTTGGTCGAGCGTCGCCGCCAGGAGTTTCACATCATGCACGTTGGCTCCGCTCGCGACGAGCGACAGCGGGACGCCACGCCCGTCGACTAACAAACTTCGTTTGCGCCCATTTTTTTCCCCGATCCGTGGGGTTGGCCCCCACGCACTCCACGGCGAGCGGTGCTTTGGCCATGGCTCCGTCCACGCTTTGCCAGTCCCAGGCAATACCCTCCATCTCGTCGTACTCGGCCAATCCCGACCGCCATAGCGCCACGAAGAAACCCGCCCGGTGCCATTGTTGAAAGTGCAGATGGATCGCGCTGGCGCTACCAAATTCCTTCGGCAAGGCCTTCCACTGACATCCGGTGCGCAGCACATACACGATCGCGGAAAAGACCCGGCGCGGTGGCATCGGCTTCCGCCCGCCTCCCGCTCGGCGTTGATATTTGCGCTTGGCAGAGCGCTGTCGAATGGGGATCAGGGGCTCAACCTTCGCCCAAAACTCGTGGGAAACTTCCCAAGATTTTATCTGTGGCATCTTGGGCCACTATTTTGTCCCAAACCCTCCAAGAGTTCAATACTTATTTACGGATAAGCTCTAAGTGGTTACCTGGCACGTTGCGGCGAGCGGCAAACATTAGATTCTCGCTCGCAGAATCCTGAGTGAAGACGCCTGGCCATGCCCAGGACGTGGCGCTTCCCGGTCGCATGTCAAGCCCGTGAAGGGACCAATGCAGTACCTCTACGAAGACTGGCTGGACCTCATCCGCAGCGACTCCGAGTTCCTGCGGAAGATGGGGATGAAGCCATGTGTGATTGATGCCCCCTCCCCCGAGCCGCCCCTGATTCCATTGCCCAAGGAGCGCCGTGCCCGCCTAACCGAGAAGGACGCCGAGTGGCTCAAGGTGTGCGGCGTGGCATGGGAGCCGGAGCCGCGGTTCCAGCTACCCCTTGATTTCTGCGGCCGTCAGGAGGCCGTGCAGGATACCCACACTTTTGCGGAGGCTCACATGAAGAAGGAATGCGGCACTTGCAACGGAACGGGCAAGTGCCCGCAGTGCAAGGGCACGGGACGCCTCGGCTATCCCGGCTACGGCCAGGTGGACGCCTATCGAACCCCCTGCATTGCGTGCCAGGAATCGGGAGTGTGCCGGGTGTGCCGGGGAACCGGCCAGCGGTGAGGGCAGCCCGACTGTCCAGATGCCATGGGGTGGCACCCTGGAGATAGGGGCAACCAACGAGGAGGACAGATGAGCCACCGTCATTTGTGCGATGTGACCGGCCACTTGTGGGAGTGCGGGGGAGCGGCCATGCGCCTTGGCGACAAGGAGCCGTCCGTATGCACTTGCCATTCGTGCCGTGCTCCGTTGGAACAAGGCGACCACAGTCGGTGCAAGAACCTTGTTGAGCTTGTAGCGTGCCCCGAGCATCGGGACGAACAACTCCGCATGAGGGAAGAAGCCGANNCACGCCCTCGCCGAGGAAATCGTGGAATGGCTGTTCCGATAAAGGGCAGCCGTGCGCCGGAGAGTGATGGGAGCAAACAATGGAAGCCAGGAACCCGAGCGACGAGGAACTGTGGGAGGCGTGCCGGAAGCTGCCGTCCGACTGGGAACCGCACGGCCAGCGCAGATGGCATGGCCGGCGGGAAGNNCCGCCCCGACTGCGATACATGCCGCTGGTTTGTGGAACTCTTCCGCACATCGCCGGACTGGGGCGTATGCGCAAACTCGGAGTCCGAACGTGCGGGGCTGCTCACCTTCCGGGAGCAGGGGTGCTGGCAGCACGAGCCGCAGAAAGGAGCCTGCAACGATATGACCCGCCCTGCCCAATGCGCCTTCATAAGAGCGTTCGAGAAATTCCTACGTGAGCTTGCAGCCAACTTCATCCGGGAAGAAGTTCGGAAGGCAAACGACCCGTTGCCCGACGTGGATTATTCTGCCATCACGATGGAGCACATTCGCCAGACCCCTCTTTCCGCCGTCGTCCAGCGGCTGCTAAGGCACGCCGACGAGGACTTCCGCGGCCCGGCTTTCGATGAGATGGCAGCAAGGGCGAGAAAGGACACGAGGCGGTACTGGGAGTTCGCACGCTGTTACTGGTCGAGGACGCTCGGAGTGGACATATCGGAAATCGACCTCCCTGTGAACACCTGGGACCTGGAAGAGAAGTTCTGGAGGCGGGTTGACGCCACCATCGACGAGGTCCTCAAAGGGCGGGCGCCGAGGTCAATGAAGAAGAGGAACAAGAGGTCTGGCTAGCCAGCAGGAACCTGACCATGCGCATCGTCTTAATCAGCGACACACACGCGCTGCACCGCACGCTGGAAGTGCCCAGTGGCGACCTGCTCATCCATGCGGGCGACTTCACGTTCTACTCAAAACCGCCTTCGACCGTCTCCGACTTCAACGCCTGGCTCGGGTCGCTGCCCCACCGGCACAAGGTGGTCGTCCCCGGCAACCACGAGTTCATCCTGGAGGAGCCACGAAACCGGGGCGCAATAACAAACGCCACTCTTCTCATCGACTCGGGCGTGGAGGTCGATGGCATCAAGATTTGGGGGTCGCCAACCACGCCGCTATACGGCGGGGCGTTCGCCAAGTCAAGTCCCGCAGACCGCAAGAAGCATTGGGCACACATTCCCGAAAGTCTGGACATCCTGATTACGCACGGCCCGCCCTTTGCCATCCTTGACCACGGCGGAGGCTCGGAGCGCCGGGAAGGGTGCCCTCAGCTTCTGGAGGCGGTGTTCCAGGCGAGGCCACGGGTCCATGTGTTCGGGCACATACATCATGGATACGGCACCCTGCGAACGACAGACACCCTCTTTGTCAACGCCTCACTCCTCGGCGAGGATGGCGGCCTGAGCAGAAAGCCGGTCGTGATTGACATCCAGGTCCGATAGTCCGTGCAGTTCCTCACCCCGCCTACGTGGAATCCCTACGAGAAGATTCTGCCGCTGACCTGCTCCAGCGCATGACGGGACGCTGCTGATGACCAAGGACGAACTCATCGAAAGGGCATTGAGGCAAGCTGGCATCTTTCCACCCTCGGTCATGGACCGCCACTACGGTGATAAGAGCGAAATGACCAAAGCAGAAATCATCCTGCGGAGCCTCGATGAGATGGGCATGTTTTCGCCGTCTACGCAGGACCCCGAAATCGGCGAGAAGATTCGGCGCATCCAGCTTGTCGTCGCCGGTCTTCAGCGCAAGCTGCCCGACGCCGACATCACGGTCTGCGGTGCCTTCAGCGCCCTCAAAGTGGGCTGCTGCGACATCTGCCACACGGACCCATTGCACGGGATGAGGCTCGTCGAATTGCCCGGCTGCTCTTGGGCATGGCTGTGCTGTGCCGTGGATGCGGCAAGCTCACCCGAGCAGTACCTGATACTCCACGAGCGGGAGGAGGACTCTTCCGAGAGAAGCATGCGGACCTGCAAGTATCGGAATGGCGGACGCCGGGAAGACTAGCGCTACGGGGCGCTTCCGATGCGCAAGGAACCTGAGGAATGCCCGCACGCCGCACGACTCACCCGCCGTGGCCGGCAGCAGGGGCGGCGGCAGGAACATCGGGACTGGTGCAAGCTTCCAATGCCTCCTCCATGGTCCTCCGCACCTCGTCGCCGTCCAGCGTGCCACGGAGGCTGAGTGCCTTCGCCACGGTCTTGATTTGCAGTTCAAGGGTCGGGTCAAGCATGAAGCGGGACTCCAGCTTCCGGTCCTCCTCCTGCCAGACTTGCATCGCCGCCTTGCGGTCTTCCCATGAGATTCTCTCGCTGCCACGCTTCCGGGACTCAAGAAGGGCGACAGTGCCAAAGTCTCCTGCTGCCCCATTCCCCCTGCGGCCGAGCTGGCAATATTTGCCGACTCCCCACAGGCGCTGTGCCAGGTTTCCCGCCACGAGCGACGACAGGAGGGGTTTGCCGCCCATGCAGGTAACCCTGCCCCGCTCAAAGACCGAGGGCCAAGTCGCTATCTCGGCCATGGACACGCCATGCCCGTCCCTCGTGAACATCACAGCGTGCGCCGCCTCGTGCAGGCAGGTGTCCCAATGCCTGCGTGCGACATCCTCCTTGGGCTTCAGCCTTTTACTTTTGCCTGCCCTTGTGCCGGTCCCTGCTTGCGACCGGCGACCGGGAGGGCACGCTGCCGCCGGGTCGGTGGCGGTCTCCAGAATCTCATCGTAGGTCATGCGCCCCCGCACCGCAAGCACCCGCCCGACCCTGACGATGGTGCCCCAGTTCTCCCGGACGAGCCCCTTGGAGCGGAGGTAAATTCCCATGGCCTTCTTCCTGCCTTCCCTGCCGCCGCCGGGAGGGGCGAGAAGGACGGACCTGACCTGCCAGGCTGCCTTGCAGAAGCCGCAACGGAAGGAACGGGCGAGGACGGAGGCGAGGGACCCCCTCGGGCGGAGCAGGGAGTCAAAGGCCGCCCCCGCCAGGGCGCAGGCTACGGCTATCCTCGGCCGCCCAGCGGGGTCTGCCGTCCGCCACGACCCTGCCCCCGACCAGGCCTGCATCGCCAGACCCTATCTCGGCGTGGGCGAAGGGAACATCGAGCAATATGCTGGCGACGGCGTGCGCCGCTTGGTGGCAGGCGGTCGCAAGCACCGGGTCGGCGACTGCCTGCATTCTTTCTTTCATCTCTTCGCTAGTCATCCCTTCTCCCCCGACCGGCATCCTGACCCCTCCTTTATGTGATACACAGGATTTTGGGGTTTTCTGCGGGATTCTGCGGTCCCTGCATAGGGAGGAACCGGCAGCCGCCTTGTGGATTGATGAAAGTGCTATAATCCCGGCCGCCATGAGAGTCCACGCCACAACGCTGAGTGCAGGGATTTCCAGAACCAAGGAATTCGAGAAGAAGAACTTGGCGCAGTTCGCCATGAATGTCGGCGCGAAGTGCGGCCATGGGTGCCTGTATTGCAGCACCGGTGCGTTGCTGAGGATGCACCGTTCCTTCAGGGCAGTCGGCGAGAATCCGCTCGAATCCGGGTACGCCATCGTGGACCCGGACACTCCCCAGAGGGTGGCACGGGATGCAGCCGCAATGAGGAGCCGTGACTTCGTCCAGCTATGCACGACCGTCGATGCCTGGTCGCCCGAGGCTCAGGAGCACGACTTGGGCCGCCGGTGCCTCGAAGCGGTCCTCTCCCAATCCAGTTGGACCATGCGGATACTGACCAAGAACGCCACCGTGAAGAGGGAGCTTGACATCATAGAGCGGTACAGTGACCGTGTTCTTGTGGGACTGAGCCTCCCGGCGGCAGTGGACAAGTCCCGCATCATGTCGGCGGTCGAGCCGAACGCCTCGTCGAACGCAGAACGGATGCTCGTGCTGGAAGAGGCACACCGCAGGAGCCTCAGGAGCTACGACTGCCGCCCGTAATGGGAATTCCGGATAAAGCGGAGGGCAAGGCAGCAATGAGGGGACTGGAATGATTCCTTGGGAGACAGTCAATGAAATAGGCTTGGGGTTCTTCGCGGAACAGAGTGTCGATTCCCTTCTTGAACGGTTGCTGACCAGCAGCCGCCGACGCAGGCTCGCTCTACCTGGTGGAAGAGGAGACGGGCGGCGGCAAGCACCTGGTCTTCAAACTGACGCAGAGCGACAGCCACTCCCTGCCCTTCCGCTCGTTCACCCTGCCCATCGACACCAGGAGCATCGCGGGCTTTGTTGCAGCCACAGGGGAAACCCTGAACATCGAGGACGCATATCAAACAGGGAATTTGCCTATCCAGCTCAACACGGATTTCGACGAGAAATTCGGCTACCGAACGAAGTCCATGCTGGTCGTTCCCATGAAGAATAGGAAGGGAGAGGTGATTGGGGTCCTCCAGCTCGTCAATGCCAAGAGGCATCGGGAAGTGAAGCTTACGTCCGCCGAGGCGGTCGCCGAGGAAGTCATTTCGTTTACCCAACTCGACCAAAAACAGGTGTCCTCGCTCGCCAGCCAGGCGGCCGTGGCGCTGGAGAACAACCTGCTCTACCGCGACATTGAGAAATTGTTCGAAGGCTTCGTGAGGGCCTTGCTAACGCTCATGGAATCACGGGACCCCACCTCCATGGGCCACACCGAGCGCGTTGCGAAATTGACCGTGGGCCTCGCAGAGGTCGTGGACCGCTGCGACTCGGGACCCTACAAGGACATCCACTTCACCCGCGAGGACATCCGGGAGATTCAGTACGCCTCGGTTCTTTTCGACATCGGCAAAATCTGTATGCGCGAAGAGGTGCTAGTGAAGGCGAAGAAGCTGTACCCGACGCAGTTGGCATTCGTTCAGAAGCGCTTCGACGCTGCCCGCAAGGCGATTGAGAACGACTCGTTGCGGAAAAAACTCGCTTTCTTGGAGCGGAACGGCAACCAGAATTTCCAGGATTTCTTCGACGGCATAGACGCCGAGCAGCGGCGGCAATTCGAAACCCTGGAGGAATTCCTACAGTGCATCCTCCAGGCCAACGAGCCCACCGTGTTGCCCGAGAAAACCGCGGAGAAGCTGAGGGAAATCGCGGGATGGAGTTTTGATGACCCCTCCGGCCCCGCCGTGCCTCTGTTGACCCCGGAGGAGTTGCAGTTGCTCTCAATCCGCATGGGCCACCTGAACCCCGAAGAGCGACTGCAAATCGAGTCGCATGTCATTCACAGTTTCCGCTTCATCAGACAGATTCCGTGGACCAAGGAACTGAAGAGGATTCCCGAAATCGCCCGCGCCCACCACGAGAAGCTGGACGGCTCGGGATACCCCTTCCACATGAAGGGCGACCAGATTCCCATTCAATCGAGGACGCTGGCCATCTCCGACATCTTCGATGCGCTCACCGCCCGCGACAAACCCTACAAACGGGTCGTACCCGTTGACCGCGCGCTGGACATCATAGGGCAGGAAGTGAAGTCCAATCGCCTCGACCCGGAGCTTTTCCGCCTCTTCGTGGACGCCAACGTCTACCAGCTCACGGCGAGAGACTGAGCTTATGGCCTCGTGCCATTGCGTGGCAGCCACGTCCATGGAAAGCAGCTTGGCTGCGGTGTGCGAAGCCTGCAAGGCGGTTAAAGTCTGGCATGAGGATGAACCAGTGGCAAGGCCACGCACCACTACTTTTTGTCGCACTTTGGCGCTGGTTCAAAAACTCAAAATCCGTGGTCTTGGGTCGTCGCCGCAAGTCGCTGATTTTACGGCAGCGAAAAATCTAAGCGAGTAGGGAACACGTAAGGTTTCAGATGGTCCTGTGAGTACAGGCTTTTGACCACCAGACATGGATTGCTGCACGCCGGGCTATTTCTCACCCCTGGTTGCCTAACGCTTTCATTTTGCCAGGGCTTCAGTCCCTTTCTAGGGCTAGAATCAAAGAAGCGGCTCACCTGCTTCGGGAGCAAAAACTCGTCACAGGTCCTTCAGTGAATCAGAGCGATTCTCAAATGCCGGCAAGATCTGTGCAGGTGACGAGCCACTGGATTTGGGCCTGGAAGGGCGTTTATCATTCCAAATCCAGCCCAGTACCCACTCAGCACAGTTTCCGAGTGCGCCGTCGCTCGGGCGGAACGGGGGCATTAAGACCACGATAAGCCTTATAATGAGAACCTGTCCATACTGCATTCGTGGGGGTACTTGGTCTTAGGTCGTCCGCCAGCCGGTCTCGGCGGGTCGGCTCAAACAAGAGTTGGAGGTCACAAGCGGGGTGAACAATTACTGATCTCGGTACAGATGAGCGTAAGGTCGCAATGGAGGCAATTGCCATGCCACATTAAACGCGTGATGGTTGACTTCCTGCTTAATCCGACGGGTGTACCGGAGGACGTGTACCGGCCGCTGATGTATCGGCGCGATGAAGCAGGGCGCCTGCTTTCGAAGAGACAGATTGCCCCACTGATTGTCGACGGCTGTGAAGGTCAGCCGGGAGCACAACACGCGATCCGGCGCATTGTCGAGATCGCGGCTACGTGGAGTAGCTTCCACCTCGCCGATAACGAGTACGCTGCCAGAGCAATCGTCCAGAAAGCCTGCGAGCTGTTTGACATTATTGAGACGATGGATGCCCGTGAGGCACGCGCCCGTGAGATCGGCAGGCAGGAAGAAGTCGCCCGACTTTCTCGTGAGAGGGATGACATGCTCAGGCGGCAGTCGCAGCTTCTCCTCATGATGTTCGACGAGATGGCGCGGTCCAACGACCCGCAGCGCCGCGGCTACCTGCTACAGGATCTGTTGAATCGCCTCTTCGACATCCACGAAGTCCCCGTTGTGCGCCCCTACCCGAGCGCGTACCATCGCAGGTGGGTCGGCCGGTAAGAGGAATATTCAGACCACGTGACGGGGGGCCACTTCCGCGACTTTTGTCAGATCTCAGCCGCCATATTCCAAGTCCAACGACACGTTTGCTGAGGTAAATGTGGGTTACGGCAGTATCCGCGCCTCGGAGGTTTATGCGGCAGCCGCCAGCTCTTCAAGCGCATCACAGGCGGCGGCAACACCCTCCTCGGTCCTGATCTGCTGCCCAACTTCGGCAGCCCTGCCAGAGTAGGAACTGTCCGACAGCAGCCGGGTCAACTCTGCTTGGGCCCGCTTTGCCGTATAGAGTCTCGGGTACACGACTCGTGCGACACCGAGCCGTGCGACTCGCTCTGCGTTGTCCGGCTGATCGTTGCTGTAAGGCACGACCAGCATCGGACGGCCAGCACGCAATGCTTGGGCGGTGGTGCCGATCCCGCCTTGGTGGACGGTGACCGCCGCTAGCGGCAGCAGGGCCGAGTAGGGCGCGTAATCGGCAACAAACATCGTATCTGGAAGCGAGTTCCATTCCCGGCTTGGCTCTTGCGCACCCATCAACAGAACCGCACGGCGCCCCAACCTGCGGGCTGCCGATATGCTCTGCTCGAAGAAATCGCCGGAATCCAGAACCGCCGATGCGCCAAGTGTGAATACAATCGGGGGCTCCCCCTTTTCCAGAAACTCGGATAGGCGAGAATCGAGACCCTTGCCAGCCTCCTGCCGATCGTGGAAGGGAAAGCCGGTGATTCTTGTGTGGTTGGGCCAGTCCTGCTGTTGAGATCCCATCAGAGCCGAAAACCATGCCAGAGTCCCGTAGGGCGAGAATGCGCCTTCAAACATGGGATGGCCCACGGCTGGCGCTAGCCCCAGCCGACTGCGAAGCTCATCGACCGGCTTCATCCACGCTCGGGTTCGCCGCTTGGTCGACCAAAAGAGGAGCATATATTCCCAGTCGCTGAAGCCGAAAAAACGGTACGGCTCTGTGGTCGAAGGCAGAACGGGCGGATCGTAAATGGAGAAAAAGATATGGGGTTGCAGTGCAATGGAGACCCACGGGATCTGCAGCTTCTCGGCCACAAGGGGCAGGGCGTATGCCCCCGCCGTATGGCTCACCAAAAGGTCCTTGGTTCGGCACGCCTGAAGCAGGTCTTCGTAACTCTCCTCTAAATGCGGCAGGAGGAGTTGGCGCACGACGAATTCAGTGCCGGTGCTTGGGTCGAGGGCGCGCCGCATCACATCGGAATCCCTGTAAACCGGCCCGAGGTCAGGGCGGATGGGGTGAAAACCTATACCTTCGCCCTCGATTTTGGTGCGAAAGACCTCGCTCGTTGCGATGGTTACTTCGTGTCCCCGCTGTCGGAGTCCGATTGACACAGCCACATAAGGGTGCAAATCACCCAACGTACCTGATGTTGTCATGAGAACCCGTCTGACCATTTTCCTCACATGCTCCCATCACCCCTCACACAAAATCAAAGTGAGCCAGGATTTCTGTTTTGTCATCCAGGTCGATTCTAATCATACGCCAGTCCGCCTACTTGAGGGTCACTCATGTCCGATTCCCCTCCACGTCGCACGTAGACGTGTCCGAAACCGCTTGTTCGGCCCGTTCTGAGCGGCGTCAGCGATTTCGCCTTCGTGGGCCGAATTTTCTCCCGAGGAATTATCTTGAGTCGGATTTCACATAATACCGAGAGGCGGGTAGTCGGAGCGGGACTCATGACATCCTGTGTTACAATCGCCTCGAAAATGATTCGCAAGCCCAAGTTCAAGAACCATTTCCATGTGCAAATAGTGGGGCCGGACCTTGTTCTCCTCCTGCTTGAGAACGATTGCGTCGCGCTCCAAGGGCGTCTATACGCGCTGCTAGCTCCCCTTCTCGACGGAAGAAACACGGTTGAGAATATCGTAGACCAATTAGAAGGCCGAGCCACAGTTGTGGACGTCCGCTATGGCCTCTCGTTGTTAGAGAGAGGAGCATACATAGTTGAAGGGGACGAGACTGAAACACCAGGTATGGCGGCCTTCCGTGATTCCCTGAATGTCGATCCCAAGTTGTTCAGGAGCCGATTGGAAGAAACCTCAGTTTCTGTCACTTCGCTCGGGACAATCCCTGTCGAGCCATTCGTTTCCATACTCAAGTCGCTTCACATCCGGGTTGCCGAGGACGGCCAGTTTCGGGTAGCGCTCACCGACGATTATCTTCGTGAAGAACTGGAGGACTTGAGCCGCCTCGCTCTCGTGCACAATCTGCCCTGGATGATCGTGAAACCGGTGGGGGCCATCCTTTGGATTGGGCCAATTTTCATTCCCCGAAGAACAGGTTGTTGGGCCTGCCTTGCCAAACGGCTCAATGAGCATCGGCTGCTTCGAATACCAGCAGCCAGTTGCGGCGGGATGGAGGCAGGGTCTCCCCGGCTCTCGAAATCACTTCTACCATCAACGCTTCATCTGGCGCTGGATATGGCGGCTACTGAAATCCTTAAATGGATCGTTCAGGGGAAAAATGAAGCGGCGGAAGGAAAGCTGATCACGCTCGACGTGAAATCGGCAACGATCGAGAAACACGTTGTGGTTCGTCAGGAGAACTGTCCACAATGCGGAAAGGCAGGAGAGAATTCCCAGATCCACCGTGAACCGTACGTCCTCAGGAGCCAAAAGAAAGTCTCCACTTCCGATGGGGGATATCGCGCGTTCTTTCCTCACGCTGCCTTTCGGCGGTATGAGCATCACATCAGCCCGATCACGGGAATTGTGGATGCGCTCGGTCCATATTGTGCGGACGGCGGCGGTCTGGTGCAGGTTTTTGAGGCTGGGATGAGCGCGGCCATAAGGCATGATCAACGCCCATGTTGGGGCCGGGGCTTCGGCAACATAAGCGCCGGCAAAGGAATGACCGAGATTCAAGCCAAAACGAGTGCCCTTTGCGAGGCACTGGAGCGATACTCGGGGGTCTTCCAGGGTGACGAGATCAGAATGAAAAGCAGTTATCTGGCCCTCGGCGACCGTGCCATCCATCCCACCCTATCCTTGAACTTTAGCCGAAAGCAGTACGAGGAGCGCGACGAATGGAATCAGCGCGAATCGGACTTTAACTGGGTTCCCCAGCGGTTTGATGAAGAACGAGAGATCGAGTGGTCGCCCGTTTGGTCGCTGGCTGAAGAAAGATTCAAATACGTTCCCACAGCCTATTGCTACTACGCCTACCCGCTCTCCGAGGAGCATGATTTCTGCCGGGCCGACTCGAACGGTAACGCCGGCGGAAGTACACTCGAAGAGGCCATCCTGCAAGGGTTCATGGAACTCGTAGAAAGGGACGCTGTCGCCCTATGGTGGTATAACCGTGTCCGCAGACCCGCGGTCAAGCTGGACAGCTTCAACCAGCCGTACTTCCGAGCCCTCAGAGATCACTATGAGACGCTCCATCGAGAGATCCAGGTTCTAGACATCACGAATGACTTCTGTATTCCCGCTTTTGCTGCGGTCTGCAAGCCAACACGGCCAGACAAGCGGGACCTCTTTCTCGGCTTCGGAGCTCATTTTGATCCGGAGGTGGCAATTTCGCGGGCGCTGACTGAAATGAACCAGTTCTTGCCATATGCTCTGAGGGGGGACATGTCTCCGGTATTTGTGAACGAGTTGTCTGGCGAGTTCCTGGAAGCCAATGGCACGGTCCCTCCGAAGTGCTCCCAGGATTTCCCTCGGCTATGGAACGATGATTTGCGCGAAGATGTGATGACCTGTGTGAGGCTCGCACAGAAGCGCGGCTTGGAGGTACTCGTCCTGGATCAAACCCGTCCAGATATTGGCCTTCGCGTCGTCAAAATGATCATGCCTGGTATGCGCCATTTTTGGGCACGATTTGCTCCCGGGCGGGTCTATGACGTGCCCGTCGCCATGGGATGGCTGAAAACACCCTTGAGCGAGGGCCAGCTAAATCCGTCTCACTTAGTCCTTTAGCACTTGTAAATAAACCGTGAACTGCTTAGAATACGGTTCAGCCTGACTAAATGTCTCCGGCATAACTGGCAGAGGAGTGTATTTATGACTCAGAGCGAAGCGAAGAGATTTCTTGATGAGCTGTGGAAGAATGAGAAACTCCAACAGAAGGTTAAAAAATACGTCTTGGCGGAGCAGGTTATGACAGCGATAGCGAAAGACGAGGGCTTTAGCTTCACCCCCGACGAGCTCGACGAGGAATTGGCTAGGAGGTGGGGTCACGAGGGGGCGTTGGGCGAACCCCTTTGTAAGATGACTTTTTCAGAAGCGCCAGGTTTTTGAAGATGGAGCTGGACTTTGAGTCCGGATCGTAGTCCAAGGTGAAGGCCTTTTCTCACTACATAGTTCTGGGATCCCTCGGTAGTGGTGGGATGGGTAAGGTTTCCCTTGCCCAAGATACTGCTCTAGGTCGCAAGGTCGCACTGAAATTCCTGCCCGAAGCAACTCAAAAGGACATTGCTGCCCGTCAGCGCCTTCTGATAGAGGCTAAGGCTGCCGCTGCTATTGACCATCCGTATGTCTGCAAGATATACGAAGTCGGGGAATTCGAAGGCAACGTCTTCATCGCCATGGAGTACGTCGAAGGCGAAACCTTGGGACAGCGGCTCAGCAGGGCCCAGCTCCCCATGAAACTAACGCTCCAAATAACACTGGAAACCGGCGAAGCGCTTGCGAAAGCGCATGAACTGGGTATAGTCCACCGGGACCTGAAACCGGCCAACATCATGCTCACCTCGGATGGACACGCCAAGGTCATGGACTTTGGAATCGCGAAACGCATGGTGACCGGCCCCGGGGACGCGACCCTGAGTTCCATCCTTACGGTCCCCGGTGCTGTGATTGGCACGCTCGGCTACATGTCCCCGGAGCAACTTCGCGGACAGCCCGTAGACCACCGAGCCGATATTTTCGCTTTGGGTTTGATTTTTTACGAAATGCTGACTGGAATCCACCCGTTTGGAAAACGGTCGCCCATGGAAATGGGCGCAGCCATCCTGAGTGAAACCCCCGCACCTCTCAGCCGATATCTCAAGAATTGCCCCCAGTTACTAGAACACATCGGGAAAAGATTGCTGGAGAAAGAATTGGGCGATCGCTACCAGTCAGTACGCGAAGTCCTCCTTGACTTGTGTAAATTACAGGAAGAGTCGGGCGGCGCACTGCCCCAATCACGGCCGGTGTCCATCTCCATTGCAGTTCTTCCCTTCGCAAATCTGAGTTCTACAAGGGAAAACGAGTATTTTAGTGATGGAATTACCGAAGATATTATCGCCCAGCTCTCGAAGATCGTTGGCCTCAAGGTCATCGCCCGTACCTCCGTCATGCGGTACAAGAACACGGATAAAGATCTTGTACAGATTGGTCACGAACTGGGTGTTAATACTCTTCTCGAAGGTAGCGTTCGCCGCGAAGGAAATCGGGTCCGCATCGTGGGTAGCCTGGTTGATGTGGAAACACGGAGGGAACTCTGGGCGGAGACCTATGACCGAGACATGGATGACGTTTTGGCTGTGCAAGGCGAAGTGTCGCAACATATCGCAACGACCCTCAAGGCGGGGCTGCCTTGTGCGGAGTTGCAGCAAATTCAGCTGGCGAGAGTCGAGGATACCGAAGCCTACCATCTTTATCTGAAGGGCCGCTACTTTCTGAACAAGCTGACATCCGAAGGAATCCGGAAAGCAATTCGCTATTTTCAGGAAGCATTGGACAAAGACCCGAATTATGCGCGAGCCTACGCGGGGATCTCGACGTGCTACGCAAATTCCGGCCACTTCAATCATGTTCCGCCCAGTGAGGCCTTTCCAAAAGCCAAGGCGGCTGCAATAAAGGCTTTGGAGTTGGACAACAGCCTGGCGGAAGCGCACGTGTCTAAGGCGCTCGTGGAGGTTTTCTTCAGTTGGGACTGGGTTGCCGCTGAGCAGAGCTTTAGCCGGGCAATCGAGCTAAACCCTAACTTTGCCGAGGCCCACATATACTACAGTTGGTATTTGGTGATCGTGAACCGCCTCAAAGAGGCTTTGGCAGAAGCCGAACGAGTCGTTGATCTCGATCCACTATCGCCCTTTGCTACCACCAACCTGGGATGGGTACTAAGTATAATAGACCGTTTGGACGACGCTATCGAGCAGTTCAACAAAACGCTGGAAATCGATCCAAGTTTTCTTCCTGTGAAAACCTGCCTGGGATTCGCCTACATGGGGAAACGAATGTATCCAGAAGCCATAGAATGCCTTCAAGGCTGGACCTGGAGCAGGTGTATTTTAGGGGAAGCGTACGCTTTGGGCGGGCAATACCAGGCAGCACGGAAAGTGCTAGCAGATATCACTGATTTTTCCCAGAAAGAGGTTCACCGCCCCTCCGAAATCGCCTGGCTGTGCATAATACTTGGCGAGAGGGAACAGGCGTCTGAGTGGCTCGAAAAGGCGTTTCGAATGCGCGACTATACACTAAGTATGCACGCCCGTGCCCAAGGGGCACAGTGGGATCGCTTTCGCTCAGACCCGCTGGTTCTCGAGTTCATGAAACGTATGGGTCTTGAAGTACAAATGCACCCGAACAACTATACATGGCGCCATGAGTAATTGCGCATAATCCATGATACGAGGCCGGGAAATAGGGCCTTTTCTCATGAGGCATGCGCGGTTAAATAGTGCGTCATGCATAGAAACCCCCGAATGCGTCATCGTATGTCAGTGAGCGCAGGCTCGTTCGCGAAGGAGCTTCCGGCACGCCGCAGCCTCTACAGCATTCCAGGAAGCCTGCTGTCAATTCCGATGCTCCTGGTGGATTTCAGGCAGGATCCTAGAGGGCGCTTCTACCCCTAACTGTCTCCGAGAAACTCGTGCGCATACTCGTTTGTGGAACAAATTACGGTCAATCGTACATTCAAGCAATCAAGCGCGCCCCCAAAGTATTCGAACTAGCCGGCATTTTTGCATTGGGCAGTACACGTTCCAGCGAACTAGCAAGAGAATTCGGAGTTCCATTATATCGAAAGATTGAGAGCTTGCCGGGGGACATCGATATTGCTTGTGCTGCCATGGGAGCTTCAGGCGCGAATGTAGTTCTCCAATTACTCGAACGGGGGGTCCACGTATTGTGTGAGCACCCACAAAGGCCGGACTTCCTCGATACCGCATTTGCGACTGCGGGATCCCGCGGAACCTGCTTGCATGTCAACGGACATTTCGCCAGCCTGAAGGCTGCCTCTGCTTTCATCAGACACTGCAACGTCCTGCGCCAGTCTGCGGACCCTTCTTTCATTGATGTGATGGCAACAGACCGGTCGTTATACGGTGCGCTTGAGATAGTGAGGAGGGTTACGAGGACATTCGAGCCTTTTGAGCTGACTTTGCGCAATCACTTTTTGCCTTTCACTATGGTTCGGGGAACCCTGGGAGCGGTTCCGGCGACTTTCCAAGTGCAGCGTTTTAGGAAAGAAGATGGGCGTACCCTACAGGACGGAGATCCCGGCTACCTCGTGGACCACCGCATCGCGATTGGGTTCCCGGATGGTGTTCTTACGCTGGCCTCAATAGCCGGTCCGGTGATTTGGAATCTTAACTGTAACCGTTCCTCAGGTGTAGAGAGCCCGATGTGGACCTTTGTATACGCCAGACCGACCACCGGTTTCTACCTGCACACACAAAGGGTCGTCGCAAATCTCGGTGCCATCCGCTCTCTCGTCAAGAGTGCACGTGAACATGTGATCCCTGCAGAGCAGACGCGAAGGCACATATTGGACGTAAGTCGAGTCTGGGAGAGAATCGGCGCGTTAATCTGCTGACTTCTGTTATGGGGGTAGAAACCCGCACGGAGCTGTCTCTCATTGGCCCTTCCGGGCGCCGTAGATGGATAACCCGCTGAGGGGGTGGATTTGGCAGTGGGCGAGTATATCCAGATTGGGTTCGGCGGTCACATGTCAGGCGGCGGCGAAGGGCGAACCCAGTGATTCGATGCTTCTGCATGGAAGGGCCGTCGCCTAAAAAATGGCTGCTGTGCCCAGTGAGTTGACGGCACCGCGTCGTTACCAACCCTACTGTGTCCCCGATGGCCGTATGCACGCCAGCGCCGGCTTGGCGCCTCTTCTGTCAAAATACTTCAATTTTACTTCAGTTTACAGTTTTGGGCTGACGTCAGACGCATCCGAATTCGCAGATGCGTATTCAGATGAAGGTG